>NZ_DJAU01000006.1:0-28653 GCF_002429725.1 Lysinibacillus sp. UBA5994
CAATATTTTGGGTGCAGTTCACTAAATCCCCTAGGAGTGACGCTGGCTCCACTCCAATCAACCATTCTGCAAAAGTGTCTTTGCTTTATCTTTCATACTGGCCGTAGCGAACAAAATAATCCATTATTTGTATTATTAGAGAATCGATAGACTCTTATTTTCAATGTGGGGAAGTCATGCGTAACAGCACCTCTTCATAAAGAGTCGTGAACACCTTCACTTTATTTGAAAACCTTTGCTAAAAGGTAACACTTTTGTAGGTTAAAGTGGAAGGCTACTTGACTCCCGTGGGATCGGCGCTCGCCCACACGAAAGAAAGTAGTCTGCAACGGAAACCATTTTCACCTTTCACAAAAATTCTATTAATGGTTTTGTTTTTCAACAATATGAGAAACTGCAAGTAATGTCCTGTACTTGCAGCTTCTTTTATTGTCTATTCTTTATTTTAGTGACACATCTATATCACCATGTGATAAGGAAACATTCAGTTGGTGCTCACCCTTCGTTACCTGAGTCACGGTGCCACTTTGTTCTTCATCATTAATAGTCACATCACCGAAGTCTGTTTTGAGAGCATAGCCTACATCATTTTGTTTGTTTTGTAAGTGAATCGTTGTATCGCCAAAACTAGAGGTAATGGTTGTTTGCCCATTTAATGTGCCATCTATATCGATATCTCCATGCTCGCTCTCAATAGTGAAGCCGTTACTAGTAAGTTGCTGAAGCGTCAAATCACCAAAGGACTGCCTAATCTCTGTTTTGTCACCCGTCGTGCTGTTGAAAGTAATATCTCCATAATCCTGGATGAGATTAAGCTGCTGATACTGGAGCCCATGAATGGCTGTATCGCCAAAATTACTGTCTATTACAATCGCCTCTATTTTTGTATCTTTTGGGACATAGAGTTTGATTGAAGGGGAAGAGAGGTTACCGAAGCCAAATTGAAAACCATCCTTTTTCTTTGCCATTGTTTCGATGGTTAAAGTTCCGTTATCAATATGATATGTTACATCTTCTTGCTCATGGACCTTTGTGTCTAATTTATAGTCACTATCACTTGCAACAATCTCCACATCTCCATAATCATTTACGATATTAATGCTTGTGAATGCATCTAAAGCATGAGAATGACTTATTAATTTAGTATTACTTGGGACATAAAGACCCTCTGAATCTTTAAGAATCAGCCAGCGACCCCCTGAAAAATAGCCAATCAATGCGAGTAGAATGCCTAATGCAATCATTGTCATGGCAATAAGGGTATTTTTTGACGTCATTTAGAAGTCCCCCTTTTTTTGCTTCTTTGTCATTTTATGGAACAGTCTGCCTAATGTTTCAACAGAGACAACAACGGTTTTCTTGATAACACGAGCAACAACTGGGAACAGTAGGACGCCCAAGCCCGTTACGATTAACCCGACACCCATAAAGAGCAGTGCGGTCGGCCAATGCTCTGTTAAAATTAAGAAACCTGAAATGATCGCCACAACGCCACCAGCAAAAATACTAATAACAGTTGCGACAATAGCAAAGATTAAGCTGATAATGACTGCGCCAAATGAAAAAATGAGTGCAATGGCTGTTGCAAGTAATGGCAATGAAAGGGGCGCAGACAGTATAGCTAGAATAATGAGCCAAATGGCAGACATATTCTTTTTTGTTGATTTTGCCGAGGAGGTTTCTAAATCCTTTAATGCGAAATCAGCTAATATTTGTGAGGCGACGTGTGAAGGAGAGCCAAGTTGTGAAATGACCTGATGCTCATTTTCCTCTCCAGCTTCCTCAAAGTATTCTTCATAATAGGCAAGCGCAGCGTCTAACTCATGCGCAGGAAGCCGACGTAATTTTCCTCGTAGCTGTTTCAAATAGCTTGCTCTATCCATCTAAATTCCCTCCTAAAAGTACACAATCAACCTTTTCCTTATACATTTGCCATTCTTTTAATAGCTCTAATAATCGTATACGTCCTTGCTCTGTAATTTGATAATAGCGTCTATTTCTACCTTGATAAGGTTGATCGTACGTTGTTAAGTAATGCGCTTTTTGTAAGCGGCGTAATACAGGATACAGTGTAGACTCTGAAATCTCCATGACTGATTGTACCTGCTGTGTTAAAGAATAACCGTAGGCGTCCTCTTTCTCGACAATAGCCAGTACACAAGCATCAAGTAAAGCTGAACCAAGCTGAAATGTCATCTTTTCACCTCACATGTAATACCTATACTTCATTTTATATTATATGACATATAGTATGTGGATAGTATATGACGTATAACATTGATTGTCAATTCTAAAAGAAAATTTTTTCCAATGTTGTTAGACGAAGATATTGTAAGAAAATAATATTTGAAGATTAATAGGAAAATCTGTTATAGTATGTGCGAAGGGCAGTATCCATTGTGAACGGCACCTTCAAAAACGCAATAGACTATACTATCAAATATCTGCCTTGATCTTTTAGACAGGGACGGAAGAAAACGATACGTTCAAATATAGCTTTCATTTTGTAAGCTATTGCCTCTTTCAGGGGTCTTTTTATCATTGAACGACACACTACCCTTCTGTCTATTTTCGGCCAGAAGGGTTTTTCTGTTTTCTTCCTTTAAAAAAGGAGGACTACAAAATGAGAACGACAACAGATTTTTTAAAGATGAAAGCGGCAGGCGAGAAAATTGTGATGGTGACGGCCTATGATTATCCAGCTGCTAAATTCGCGGAAGAAGCTGGCGTTGAGATGATACTAGTCGGGGATTCACTTGGAATGGTCGTGCTTGGCTATGATTCTACAATGCCTGTAACTGTAGCGGATATGGTTCATCATGCAAAAGCAGTAAGACGAGGGGCAAAGGATACGTTTATAGTTGTTGATATGCCCTTTGGTTCTTATCATGGCGATGTCAATGAGACACTCAAAACAGCCATTGCGATGATGCAACAAACAGGAGCAGATGCTTTAAAGGTTGAGGGGGCAGGTGAAGTTATACCTGTCATTCGTAAATTAACGTCAGCTGGTATTCCAGTAGTAGCTCACTTAGGCTTGTTGCCTCAATCAGCGGGAGTGCTTGGTGGTTATAAGGTACAAGGAAAAACAGCTGAACAGGCTGCTACACTGCTTGAAGAAGCAAAACAATGCGAAGCGGCTGGAGCATGTGCAGTCGTGTTGGAATGTATCCCTCATCAGCTGACAGAAATTGTTTCAGCTAGTCTTGTTATTCCAACCATTGGCATAGGCGCTGGTATTGAGGCTGATGGACAAGTGCTGGTGTATCATGACATGCTAAGCTACGGTTCGCACCATGTACCGAAATTTGTTCAACAATTTGCTGATATGGGCAAAGAAGCAAGCGCGGGGATGATGGGTTACGTAGAAGCAGTGAAAGCGGGTACTTTCCCAGCTCCAAAGCATTTCTTCACAATGAAAGAGGAAGCATTAGATCAGCTATATGGAGGCGTTAAATGATGAAAGTCATCACGACCATACAGGCATTAGACACAGAAATTCAAGCAGCTAAGCATGCTCAAAAAACGATTGGACTTGTTCCGACAATGGGCTATTTACATGAAGGTCATTTAACATTAGCACAAACAGCTCGTGTAGAAAATGATGTCGTTGTGATGAGTATATTTGTCAACCCAACACAATTTGGGCCAAATGAGGATTTTGAAAGTTATCCTCGTGATTTGCCTAGAGATACTGCATTAGCTGAATCTGTGGGCGTTGATATTGTGTTCGCACCAAGTGTGGAAGAAATGTATCCTCAAGATGGAGGGATTCGTCTACATGCAGGTGAGCAGGCTACCATTCTTTGTGGTGCAAGTCGTCCTGGTCATTTTGATGGTGTTTTACAGGTTGTCTCTAAATTATTTCATTTAACACTGCCAACAAGAGCTTATTTCGGTCAAAAAGATGCACAGCAGGTTGCGATTATTGCGACAATGGTACGTGATTTTAATTTCCCTTTAGAAATGCGTGTTGTCCCAATTGTACGCGAGGAGGACGGTTTAGCGAAATCTTCCCGTAATGTCTATTTAAGTGAGTCAGAGCGACAAGAGGCTCCAGCGATCAATGAGGCATTACAGTTGGCTCGCGATAGCTTTTTAGCGAATGGTGATGCTGATAAAGCACTTGCAAAAGCAAAAGCTCATATTCATGCAAGAACACATGGCCGCATTGATTATATTGAATTATTAACATATCCAGATTTAACACCAGTGACAACTGCAACTCAGCAAGTTTTGTTGGCAGCAGCTGTTTATATAGGTAAAACACGTTTAATCGATAATTGTATTTTTACTGTGAAAGAGGGACTATAGTATGTTACGTATGATGATGAATAGTAAAATCCACCGTGCAACAGTGACACAGGCAGATTTAAACTATGTAGGCTCCATAACAATAGATGAAGATATTTTAGATGCAGTAGGTATGCTGGCAAACGAAAAAGTACATGTTGTTAATAACAATAATGGCGCTCGTTTTGAAACATATATTATAGCTGGTGAACGAGGATCAGGTGTCATTTGTGTTAATGGCGCAGCAGCAAGACTTGTGCAGCGTGGTGATATTGTCATTATTATTTCCTATGTGTATGTGGATAATCATGAGGCAAAAGACCATCAACCAACTGTAGCCATCATGGGAGAGGGCAATACAATTAAGGAAATGATCGCACACGAGCCAGAAGCAACTGTGATGTGAATTCAGCCATAGAATAAATTAATACTAGAGAGGAGGATGGCAAAGCATAGCCAATCCTCCTTTTTTGCGATTACGTTTATATCAAAAGTTACTGGCAAAAATTTGCTTTTATTACTATTAAACTAGTTAACAAAATTATAATTTTACAAATGTTCTAGTATTTTGCGTCATATTTATGTAGAATTTAGTTGTTAGTACATCATTTTACTAGTGGAGGTATCATTTGTCATGGAAAATAAACGTAACAAATTTTTAACAGTAACTGCAGCAGCATTGGCTGTAACAGCGGTAGCGGTAGTACCAGCATCAGCAGCAAGTCCTTTTTCGGATGTAAAGGAAAGTCATGCAGATTTTGAAGGCATTTCTACACTTTATGCAGCAGGGATTATTAGTGGTTACCCAGATGGTACATTCAAACCAGATACAAATGTCACACGTGGACAAGCGGCAAAAATGATTGCAGGCGCATTAAAATTGGACACAAAAGAAGTAGAGGATCCAAAATTTACGGATATTAGTGCATCAAATCCTTATTATGGCTCGATTGCAGCCCTTGTAGGATTAAATGTCATTACAGGCTATGGAGATAATACTTTCCGTCCAAACCAAACAATTACACATGGTGATTTAGCAAAAATTTTAGCATCTATCCCAACATTACCAGAGCTAGAAAGTGCAAAAAATCATGAGGCTAGTGAAAAAGTTACACGTGGACAACTGGCAACATTTATTGCTGAGGCTCTAACAAAATCAAACCCAGAAACACCAGAAACTCCAGAGACTCCAGAAACACCAGCAGATGCCTTCTCATTATCGATTTTACATGTGAATGATACACATGCTCATGCAAATGAATTACCTAAATTGGCGACAGCTGTAAAAGAACAAAGGGAAGCAAAGAAAAATGTTTTAACATTACATGCTGGCGATGCATTTAATGGTACATTATATTTCAATGAATTCCATGGACAAGCAGATCTAGCGCTATTAAATGAAATTGGCTTTGATGCAATGGTATTTGGTAACCATGAATTTGATTTAGGTGCCTCTCCTGAAGGTCATCAAGCATTAGCGGATTTTGTTAAAGGGGCTAAATTCCCATTTGTGGATGCCAATACAGATTTCTCAGCAGATGATAAATTCACTGGTTTATTTACAGACTTAATTTCAAGTGAACCTGAAAATGGTAAAATTTATTCTGGTATTGTAAAAGAAATTGATGGAGAAAAAGTTGGTATTTTTGGTTTAACAACAGAAGAAACAAAAGCTGTTGCATCTCCAGATAAAGTAACATTCTCAAATTACATTGAAGAGGCCAAAAAAGCAGTAGCGGCTTTTGAAGGTATGGGGGTTAACAAAATTATCGCCTTAACACATATTGGATTTGAAGATAATGCGAATATAGATAATGACCAACTATTAGCAAAAAATGTAGATGGTATTGACATTATTGTAGGTGCACATGATCATACAAAATTAGACAAACCATTTATCGTAGATACAAATACAGCTGGCGAAGCAAAAGAGGCTACATTAATTGTACAAGCTAATGAGTATGTAAAGTATTTAGGTACACTAGATGTAACATTTGATGGAAATGGTGTTGTGACTGAATATAATGGTGAATTAATCGACCTTGGTAAAGTAGCAGAGGATAAAGCGGCATTAGAAAAACTTGCACCGTTTAAAGAAAAAGTAGATGCAATCATGAAACAAGAGATTGGTGTAAAACTTAATGAAGCATTAGATGGATCACGTGAATTAGTACGTACACAAGAAGCGGCATTAGGTAATCTCATTACAGATGGCATGTTAGCAAAATCACAACAATACTCAGATAAAAAAGTTGTGATGGCATTTACAAATGGTGGTGGTATTCGCGAGACGATTCCAGCAGGTGAAATTACTGTAGGTCATGTTATGACAGTACTACCTTTTGGTAACACATTAGCACTTATGGATATAACAGGTGCTCAATTAAAAGAAGCATTTGAACTATCTGTAGGACAAGCACCAAATCAATTTGGAGGCTTCTTACAAATTGCAGGTGCAAAATTACAATATGATTCTTCAAAAGAAGCAGGCTCTCGCATAGTATCGTTTGAATACTTAGATCAAGCAACAGGTAAGTATGTAGCATTTGAAGATGATAAAACATATACAGTAGCAACAAACGCCTTTACTGCTAAGCAAGGTGGGGATGGCTATGAAGTATTTAGAAAAATTTACGAAGAAGGTCACGTAACAGATTTAGGTTTATCTGACTGGGAAAATTTCCAAGAACACTTATTATCATTAAAAGAAGTGAAAACAACAACAGAAGGTCGTATTGTTGATGTAGCAAAAAAACAATAAGCGTAACGTTGTTTGAGTAAGCACTCCATAACGATTCCACAACGCAACCTTAGGGGATTGATTTCTCAAAGGTTGCGTTTTTTGTATGGATGCGGTGATTCAACAAAGAGGAGAAAGGATGCCGCAAAGCCAATAATATGATAAAATTCAACTTATCTAATGTGAACTGTGAGTTGAGATGTATGATGGAAAGTCAAAAATATGCAATTGTAGATTTGGAGACAACTGGTCATTCACCAGCCAATGGGGACCGGATGATTCAAATTGCCATTGTTATTATGAAGGATTGGGAAATTGAGCGTACCTATACGAAGTTCATTAATCCAGGGAAAGCTATTCCAACTTTCATTCAAGATTTAACGCATATAACGAATGAGGATGTAAAGGATGCCTTCCCATTTGAAGCGCATGCGGATTACATATATGAGCTACTTGCTGACTGTGTATTTGTTGCACATAATGCAGATTTTGACTTATCCTTTTTACAAGCAGAGTTTAAACGTGCTGGACTACCGAAATGGCAAGGTAAAAAAATGGATACGGTGGAGCTAGCTAAAATTTTGTTCCCTATGTCCCTTGGTTTTAAGCTAGGGGATTTAGCGGCCGATTTAAATATTGAGTTAGCAAATGCTCATCGAGCGGATGACGATGCTCGCGCGACAGCGGAGCTATTCAAGCATTGCTGGAAGGAGCTACTAAGTTTACCACAGCTTACACTTGAACAGATGCATAAGCGTTCCTTTCGCTTAAAATCAAATATTTCTCAGCTTTTTTTTGAGGCGTTGCAAATTAAGCGCCAGCATACGACGGGCCGCGAAAATGTACACTATTACCGTAATTTTGCGATTGGCAATGGTCGAAATAAGCATGAGCATGTGACAGAAACGATTGCCTACCCTCAATCAGTAGATGAGAAAATAACTTTAATGTCAAAGGCACTGCCAAATTTTGAGGAACGTCCTGCACAATTTGACATGATGGACACGATTTGGCGGGCATTACATGAACAACAGGAGTGCGTGATTGAAGCTTCTACAGGTATTGGTAAAACTGCTGGCTATTTACTTCCAGCCATCTTATTTGCCCGTGCTGTTAATAAAAAGATTGCCATCAGTACGTATACTTCCTATTTACAAGAACAGCTTGTAGAAGAAGAGCTACCAAAGATCGAAAAAATCCTTGGGACAAAGGTGAATTTGTGTGTGCTGAAGGGAATGCAGCATTATATTGATCTCGATCGCTTTGAGCAATGTATGGCATATGCTGATGAATCCTATGATGATACATTTACTATTTTACAAATACTTGTGTGGTTGACCAAAACAGAGACTGGTGTGTTGAGCGAGCTCAATGTTTCTGGTGGCGGACAACTGTTTTTAGAGAAAATCCGAAAAATACCGAATGACAAGCCTTCAAAGGGCTTTGATTTCTATGAGCAAGCTTTAAAGAACAGTGCAGTTGCTGACTGTATTGTAACGAATCATGCCATGGTTTTAAGTGATTTAGTGCGTCAAACACCACTTTTTACAGAAATAGATGGCTGGATTATTGACGAGGCGCATCAATTTATTCAGGCAGCTATGCAGCAGGATGAAGTAGTCTTCTCCTATACACAATGGAAGTATATTTTTGGACAAATTGGTACGATGGAGGACACGGCTTTATTTCAACAGTTTTGCCAGGCAGCTAAGAGAAAACAGCGAGTAGCCATGCAAAATTTACAGCATCTTGATGCACAATTCATACGTTTGCAGCGGACATTTGATGAAACAATCCAGAGAACTATTCAAAAATTGCAACAGCAAATGAAAGGGAAACAAGCAGGTAGTAAATGCACCTTGTTTTTAGAGGATGTTTCATTTGCGAAAGAAACGTTTGCACAAGTAAGCAAACTAACCCAGCAATGGCTGGATCTCGCTACTAGCATTACACAGTCGTTCGAAAATGCGATTGAGCAGCTAGATAAAAACGATCAATATGTATTATCTGAATGGCAATATTGGATTCGAGAAGTGAAGATAAAAATTGCTGAATGGGACGATATTTTTCTGTCACCACAGGAAGGCAATTCTGTTTGGTTAGAATTTGATGTACGGAGTGTCCCTGGCAGTCTCCATGTTTTTAAGAAGCCTGTCAATGTGACGCCAATAATTGAACAAGTATTAGCACCATTACGTCAGCAAGCTAGTATTGTTTGGACATCAGGCACATTAACGGTACCAGGCAATGAGCGCTTTGTTACACGCCAGCTAGGCATTTCTGATAATGTTGAAGTCTTGAAACTACAAGCTCCACCAGCCTACTATGCTGGGGCTAAGGCATTTATCGTCACCGATATGCCAGATATTCAGCATGTCAGCCAAGAAGAATACATTGAGGCTGTTGCCCATGCAATTACGCGGACTGTTCGAATGACAGAAGGGCGTTGCTTTGTACTCTTTACAGCACAGGATATGCTACGAAAAACAGTTGAGCTTATCCAAGATAGTGAACTATTAGATGATTACATGCTATTTGCACAAGGTGTTACAGGCGGTAGCCGTATGCGCATTCTAAAATCCTTCCAAAAATTTAGTCATGCCGTTCTATTTGGCACAAACAGTTTTTGGGAGGGGGTAGATGTTCCAGGAGATGCACTTGCCTCTGTTATTGTCGTACGATTACCATTTTCTTCACCAGAAGAGCCTGTTTTTAAGGCGAGGGCAAAGCATCTAACTACTCTAGGCCGCAATTCCTTTACGGAGCTTTCCTTACCAGAAGCGATCATGAGGTTTAAGCAAGGCTTTGGTCGATTAATACGTTCTTCGCAGGATAAAGGAGCTTTTATTGTCCTAGACCGACGAATTACTAGTAAGTCATATGGGAAAGAGTTTATTAAGGCATTACCACCTATCGATGTAAAGAAATTGCAGCTACCCGAATTGTTAAAGGAACTAAATCATTGGCAAAAATAGCAGAAACCCCTTTTAGCATTGCTAGAAGGGGTTTTTACGTATTGTAGAAGCGTTTAAAGAAAGGCAATTGCTAGTATGATTCTCATTGCTTATTTTTAGTTTGCTCATCAAAAAGGTTAGCATTACGAACGATTTCTGTAATATATTTCATAGTGATTGCCGTTGCTTGTTTGGCATCATAACTTTTGCGATTATTCAATAGGTTTGTAAACATACCTTGCCAAATTAATAGTGTGATTTCATTGATGGCATCAACATTGCCTTCAGTTAAGTAGCCTTCTTTTAAAGCGATCTCTAACATAGAACGCCCTCGTTTCGTTAGACTGTGTTGAAATAAAATGGTCTTTAAATCATCAGGGATATTGATTAAATCATTGGGGTAAAAATTATAATAATTTTCCAATAGTGCTTCTGGTGTTTCCCCTAAATCCATGATAAAGACTGCGTGAAAAATCTGAGGTTGTTTGAAGGAATATTGACAAAAGCACTCCCAAGCCAATAAGTATTTTTCAATAGGATCTTTGCCTCTTTCTATGTAGCGAGCAACTTCGTTGGTATAATCTTGCATGCATCTCATCGATGCAAAAAATAGAAGATGCGAGACTTCTGAAAAATAATTGTAGATAGTAGCACTGTTGTAACCTGCTTTATCAGCAACCTTTCGGATTGTGACATTTTCCAGCCCTTCTTCTTCGATGATTTCCGCAGTGGCATCTACAAAGTATTTCCACATACGACTCCTTTGTATTTCCTTTTTCTTCAAAGTAATATCCCCCTAACAAACAATTAATTACTGTAAAATCATTAATTAAATGTATATATTTACCTTCTTGTAGCTGATTTAAACTTATTATAGCATAGCAATTTTAATTATCTTCTTTCATTATAGCATTAGCTTTTGTCATTTTCAGAGTTGTGCATTAGAATTTCAGGTGATATACTAATCACAATTATTTTATAATCATGATTACTAAATAATCAAGATTCGGAATAATTAGACGAAGAGGATGTTATAACTAGGAGTCTTGCACTTAGACACAAGGGGAGGATTATACAATGAGTAAAAAAATTGTGACACAATTTGAGTGTACATATGAAACGATTGAAAACACATGGATCGAGTTAGCAGACGGCACAAGGCTTTCAAGTCGTATTTGGCTACCAAATGTAAAATTGGGAGAGAAAGTACCAGCCATTTTAGAGTATATTCCTTATCGTAAAACAGATGGGACAAGAGCAAGAGATGAGCCTATGCACGGTTATTTTGCAGGACATGGTTATGCTGTTGTACGAGTGGATATGCGAGGTTCAGGTGAGTCAGATGGTTTATTAAAGGACGAATATCTAAAGCAAGAGCAGGATGATGCCCTTGAAGTCATTGAATGGATTGCTAACCAAAGCTGGTGTGATGGCAATATTGGGATGATGGGGAAATCGTGGGGCGGATTTAATTCTCTACAAGTAGCAGCTCGTCGACCAAAGGCGTTAAAGGCGATTATTACCGTAGGCTTTACAGATGATCGTTATAACAATGATATTCACTATAAGGGCGGTTGCTTGTTAAACGATAACTTCTGGTGGGGTGCTATTATGTTAGCCTACCAGTTACGTCCAATTGATCCACATATTGTTGGCGATAGCTGGCGTGATAAATGGATGGAACGATTAGAAAATATGCCTTTGTGGATGGCACAATGGATGGAGCATCAAACAAGAGACGATTATTGGAAACATGGTTCAGTTTGTGAAAATTATCAAGACATAGAAATCCCAGTTTTTGCGCTAGATGGCTGGGAAGATTCCTATACAAACACAGTCTTAAGTTTAATGGAAGGGCTTTCTGTTCCGAGAAAAGGCATCATTGGCCCATGGGCACATGTTTATCCCCACGATGGAGTACCGGGTCCAGCAATGGGCTTTCTACAAGAAGCTGTGAAATGGTGGGATCATTGGTTAAAAGGAATAGACAACGATGTAATGGATGGACCAATGGTGAATGTCTGGGTAGAAGAGAGCATGGAGCCATCCGTTAAGAAACCAATCAGCAAAGGCTATTGGGTTGGTTTAGAATCGTGGCCAGCAGCGGAATCGATACAAACTAAGGTGTATCAACTGACACATGGAAAACTAGTAGAAAACCGCAGTGAGCAACAAGAGCAAGTCCTACTAAAAACTCCTCAAAATCATGGTCTTTTATCTGGTGAATGGATGGGCGCTGGCGTACTAGGTGAAAGTCCAGCAGACCAACGATTAGATGATGGAATGGCCATGGTTTTTGAAACGGATAGGCTAGAGAAAGCCTTAGAGATTGTGGGCTATCCAAAATTTGAAGTGGAATTAATGAGTGACAAACCACATGCAATGCTATTTGCACAGCTATCAGACGTAGCACCTGATGGAGCTGTCACTCGTGTATCCTATGGCGTGATGAACCTGACACACTTAAATGGGCATGATCATGTTGACCTGTTAACACCTGGTGAAAAAGTGAAGGCCTTTGTTCAGTTAGATTGCTGTGGCCATCAATTTAAAGCGGGGCATCGTTTACGCCTATCCTTAGCTACAACGTTTTGGCCGATGTTTTGGCCAATGCCAGAAGACGCTACATTGACATTAAATCTAGAAACGGCTACCTTATCATTGCCAACCTTCCATGGTCAGCAGGTTGTAGGACCTAATATGAATGCTGAAAGTGCACCATTAACGCCAATCACAACGCTGCAAGAAGGAAGAGTTGATCGTTCTATATCCTATGATATTTTAACAGATACATGGACATGCATTACAGATGGGGTTGGAGGCGTATTTGGTGAAGGTATTTATCGCTTTGATGATATTGATGTCACTGTAGAACATAATTTGAAACGAGAATTAACCTTAACGAATGCTGATCCACTGTCAGCTCAGTATACAATCTATCAAAAGATGAAAATTGGTCGTGAAGGCTGGTGGATTGACGCGGATATTACGGTTACCAAAACATCCGATCAGGAAAACTTCCAAATTTTTGGGGAAATGGTCATCAAAGAAAATGACAAACAAGTCTTCCATAAGGAATGGAATCAAAAAATTAAACGTCATGGCTTGTAAATAACATATAAGGGGTAAACATATGGAAGCTAAGTTAAAAAAGAATACAGCTACTTTAGTTATTTTAGCTGTTTCAGGTGCCTTAATTTACGCATTGCCTTATTTTAGAAACTACTATTATGATGTCTTTCTGGATGCATTTCATTTAACCAATACACAAATGGGGACACTTGGTAGTGCATATGGTGTTTGTTGTTTAATTTCCTATATTTTTGGAGGATTTTGTGCAGATCGTTGGAAAACGAAATATTTATTAACCATTTCTTTAGTAGCCACAGGATTATTAGGGTTTACATTATTATTGTATCCACCCTATCCAGTACTTCTACTGATTCATGCTGCTTGGGGAATCACGTCCATTATGACGTTCTGGGGAGCATTAGTAAAAGCGGTTCGTTCTTTAGGCTCTGAAAATGAACAAGGAAAAGCTTTTGGATTTTTTGAAGGCGGACGTGGTGTAACCAACATTATTCAATCTGCTGTGATTTTAGGGATCTTTGCTTTTTTTGCAAAACATATGAGTGATAAAATGGCTCTTTCAGCAGTTATTACAGTGTATTCTGTGATTTGTCTTTTGTTGGGCCTCATGATTATGATGCTGTATAAAGATCCAGATCAAGCAACTGTCAGTCCAGAAGATAGAGAGAGCAGTAAAACGTTTGATTGGGCAGTCCTTTGGAAAGTGTTGAAGATGCCAACTACCTGGCTTGCGACTATACTTATCTTTACGTCCTACGCGATGATTATTAGCTATTATTACATTACACCTTATGCAACGGCCGCATTTGGTGCGTCTACGTTAATTGCTGCGGCTTTGGGCTACTTCTCGCAATATTGTCGTCCAATTGGTAGTTTTAGTGCAGGAATCATAGGCGACCGAATTGGTGTGTCGAATATGGTGTTAATCGGCTATATTTTATTAGCATTTGGTTTAGTAGGGCTCATTTTATTACCAGGAAAAGCTTCTTTTATCCTTATGCTTTTAGTGTTCATTGGGATTATCTATACATCTATGTATGCTTTGCAAGCGATGCATTTTGCAATTCTAGTAGAAGGCGATTATCCAGTAGAATCAACAGGAACTGTGTCCATGCCACTGATGATAATTGGTTATAGTGGTGAAATCTTTATGCCAATCATTGCAGGTGCTTGTTTAGATTACTGGGGTGGCACAGCGGGCTATAAAGTATTCTTTGGTATTTTATTAGGCTTAGCTATTATTGGATTCATTACAGTAGTCATTTGGCAGCGTGTGACGAAAGAAAAACGCCGAGAAATTGCTTTACAACGAAAGCTTTCCAAGGAACAGGCACTTACTTAATTTAGTTTAGAACTAACATTGGTTTCTTCCAAAGCCAGCTTTTTTAAACATAATGATGAATAGCTAAAAAGGCTGCGAATAGTTTTTTTACTATTTATACAAGTTGATTATTCACAAATCAATATGTAAACACGGAAATAGAGGCGTCAAGGTAATGACGCCTCTGTTTTCGTCTCCGGTTTTGTATGATCTAGTAAAAATTCCACACGATTTCTACCATGGTGTTTGGCCTAATATAAAGCCTTGTCACATCTAGATAATAAGGAATGAATTGTATTTGCCCATCACAAAGCAAGTCACTCCAATAATGATATACATATCAATGCTATCTAGTTTATCTGTTACCTCTAGCCAATAGGATTCATTTTTATCTATTCAAATATTATCCATGGATAAATGTAACCAAATAGTATCTCTCGTATGCCAGAAGAATGGATACGATTGATTACTAGCCACAAAAGAATGATCATGGAGATCACTCAATATATCTTCGATGGAGACCATTTTGGAATTAAATGCTGTCCTAACACAAGAGGATCTAGCAGCTTATCTGTTGGGCTATTGCGCTAACAGGGGGGATGAGAGCGAACATAACTAGGATAATAAGTGTGAATAAATTTATTTTTCTGACTATTGTATTTTCCATGTTATTTGCTAAAACATTATTATTGACCATAACAGCAAGATTGAGGACGAAATAAAGGGGTGGTTCCTGATAATATAATGTCTAACAAACAGCATGGAGGCTTATATTATGTCAAAAATTCAGCAATTTTATGATTTACATTTTTCACAAGAGCTATTATTTATTGGGAATGCTTGGGATGTTATATCAGCATTAACATTAGAAAAGGCAGGCTTTCAAGCAATCGGCACAACAAGCTGGGGCATAGCGAACTCACTTGGCTATGCAGACGGTGAACAAATCGATTTTCAACGACATCTAACAATTATTCAATCCATTACAGAGCAAGTCAAGATACCCGTATCAGCAGATATAGAAGCGGGGTATGGCCATGATGAACAAAGTATTATCGACAATGTTTTGAGAACGGCAGATGTGGGAGTAGCAGGGATTAACATTGAAGATTCCCTTAAACATCAAACAGGCTTAAGAAGCATAATTGAACACTGTTATTTATTAACAAACATGAGGAAAGAATTAGATAATCATGGCTATAAAGATTTCTTTATTAATGCTCGAACAGATACGTATTTTCAATTAGAGCAACCATTTGAAGAAACAATAACAAGAGCAAAAGCTTATATTGAGAGCGGAGCAAGTGGTATATTTATCCCAGGCTTAACAGATGCCAATGAAATAAGCGCGATGACTCGTAATATAAATGCGCCCATTAATCTTCTTTCATTACCTAGTTTAACGAATGTCAAGCTACTAAAAGAATTAGGGGTGAAACGCTTTAGCTTTGGAAATGCACTTTCAGATAAAATAATTGCGCATTTAACACAGCATGCTGCACAATTATTAAAAGACCAAGATACTTCTGCGTTATATATATAGTCGATGGGAATGAGGTGAGATAATCGTGGACAATGCCATCAATTTATCTTTTGAGGAAAAGTGGGAAAAGATTATAACATGTGATCAAACCTATGATGGGCTTTTTTATACAGCGGTTAAAACTACTAAGATTTATTGCCGTCCTTCCTGTAAATCCAGAAAGCCGAAAAAAATGAATGTTGAATTTTATGAAGATATCCAAAAGGTAGAGGCGGCTGGCTATCGGGCATGTAAACGATGTCAGCCTGAAATCGAACATTCCCCACACACGCAATTGATTAAAAATGTCACGACTTTTATTATGAACGCATATAAACAAAGAGTGACTTTACAGGATATGGCGGAGCATGTTGGCCTCAGTCCCTTTCACCTTGAACGACTATTTAAACAAGAGACTGCTGAGACGCCTCGAACGTATTTAGAGAAAATCAGAATTGATAAGGCTGCCCATCTATTAAAACATACCGACTTTACAAATTTAGAAATATGTTATGAAGCTGGCTTTCAAAGCCCATCTAATTTTTATAAAGTTTTTCGACGGCTGAAAAATTGTTCGCCTACAGAATACCGTAACCTATCGTTGCAGGGGGACATGATATGAAATGGACAAACGATGTTGGCTATTTAGTTATCGAGTTACCACAAGCATTTAATTATAGAGAGTGTTTGCAGTTCTTAAAGCGCTCACATCACGAAATACTTCACCATATAAAGGATGATGTGCTCTACAAATTATTGAAGATTGATGAACAATTTATTTTATGTGAAATAACTGAACAAGCACATAAAATAATAGTAATATTTCCAATGAAACAGCCAGCTAGCCATGAACAGGCGATCATCGCACAATATATCGCAGAGTGGTTTGATTTAACAAAGGATTTGCAGGGGTATTACCAGATGGCTGAAAACGATCAAATCCTAAAGCCACTTGTGAAGAAATATAACGGATTACGGTTAATCGGGATTCCTGATTTATTTGAAGCATTAGTTTGGGCAATTATTGGTCAACAAATAAATTTAACTTTTGCCTATATGTTAAAAAAGAGATTTGTCGAGCATTTTGGAGAATATGTTTACTTTGAGGGGCAAAGCTACTGGCTGTTTCCAACGCCAGAGAGAATAGCCGTTATTGAGGTAGATGATTTAATCCACCTCCAATTTACACGGAGGAAATCAGAATACATTATTGATATTGCCAAAATTATCGCAAGCGGAAAATTGACAAAAAATTTGCTGTGGCAACAAGAGGACTACGAAGCCATGAAAAAACGATTAATGGACATTCGAGGAATTGGTGCATGGACAGCAGATTATGTGCTTATGAAATGTCTGCAACAACCGACAGCATTTCCTATAGCAGATGTAGGTCTACATAATGCTTTAAAAATACAACTAGCATTAGAACGAAAACCAACAATTGAAGAATTAAAGAACTATGCGGAACATTGGCAAGGCTGGCAAGCTTATGCCACCTTTTATTTATGGAGGTCATTGTATGAAACGGTATAAATTAGATTATTCATCACCAATTGGGATTATAGAAGTTGAGGGAAGTGATACAGCAATTGATGCCATTAACTTTGCAGAGCGAGAGCAGGTCGTCAATGCTCCTCAGCAAGACACACCTGAAGTTTTACTAGAATGTGTTAAGCAATTGCATGAGTATTTTCTAGGTGATCGTCAGGAGTTTTCATTTCCTTATGTTTTTCGAGGTACAGATTTTCAACAAGCTGTTTGGCATGTTTTACCGAGTGTAGGATTTGGTGAAACGGCTTCATATAAGGATATCGCCATTGCTATTAACAATGAAAAAGCTGTAAGGGCTGTTGGTAGTGCGAATGGTAAAAATAATATCAGCATTGTTGTGCCATGTCATCGAATTATCGGCTCCAATGGAACGCTGACAGGTTATGGAGGCGGGATGTGGCGTAAAGAATGGCTGCTTCAGCATGAGCAGACACATAAAAATTTATCCAAGTAACGCCATTCATCAGAGTACGTCATTTCGCCATTTGTACACAGTATAAAAAAGAGGTTATTGCAAAAAATAAGACCGTCAAAATGGCGGTTGTAATGACTAGTCTTTGTCATTTTATCGCTTCTTATGACACCTCCCTGCTAAGAAATATAGCTTGGAGTATTGAAAATAAAGGAGGTGTACACATGAGCGTGCTTTATAGAATCGCCTTAGTACTAGTTATTATAGGTGCAATCAACTGGGGACTCATTGGATTCTTTAGGTTTGATTTAGTGGCTTATTTATTTGGTGGACAAACGGCGGTCTTATCTCGTTGGGTTTATGCACTCGTTGGTCTTGCTGGGCTAATTTCGATTCCAATTCTTGTAAAGCGATTTGAAGACGAGGATGATGTAGATACATTTACTCGTATGGATAGAAATCCTAGCTATGGCATGGAGGCTGGAGAAGAAACAGATTTCTCAGAAGTAAGAAAAACGGAAGAGAAAAAAGAGAACAAATAGTTAAACTGTAAAAACTAGTGACCATGTTGGCGCGTCAGTTTTTTCAAAATATTCGCGTAGCTATTGACTACGCGAATATTTATTTTTTAGGATTAGTCCTGATTACTTGGAAATGCAAAGGAAGAGGTAACGTCATTCCCTTGTTCTATCCATTTTTCTGAAATGGTTTTCGCTTTTGTGAAGAAACGTACTTGGTCAGGTCCAAACATATGCCCCTCACCAAATCTTGAACGTTTCCAGCCACCAAAGTTATGATAGCCTACTGGAATAGGAATGGGTACATTGACACCTACCATACCTACTTCAATTTCAGTGGTAAACTTTCGAGCTGCTGCACCATTGTTCGTAAAGATGGTTACACCATTTCCTAATTCATGGGCATTAATAAGGGCTATAGCTTCCTCTAATGATGCCACGCGGACGACATTACGTGCAGGTCCAAAAACCTCTTGTTCATAAATTTCCATTCCAGGCTTTACATGATCGAGTAATGTAGGTCCAAGATAGAAACCGTTCGATTGTTTGGAAATTTCCGGATTTCGCCCATCGCAGACCAATGTTGCGCCTTCTTCTAGGCTACGATCGATATAGCCAATGATGGCATCCTTTGATTGCTGAGTAATGACTGGTCCAAAATCAACTTCGGCATCTGTATAGGGACCCACTTTTAATTTGGCAATTTTATCGGCAAGAATACCCACTAATTTATTGGCTGTATCCTCCCCAACAGGAATAATGGTTGACAGTGCCATACAACGCTGGGAGGCAGCTCCATATGCAGCCCCTAAAAAGGCATTTGCTACATGCTCTAAGTCAGCATCTGGCATAACCACCATATTATTTTTACCTCCCCCAAGTGCTGTGACACGCTTCCCATGTTTAGAGGCTGTAGCATAAATGGCTTCTGCAACTGGCGTAGAGCCTACAAAGGAAATCGCTTCAATGGCAGGATGGCATAACAGCTCATTAACAGCATCTTTGTCTCCATTAATAACAGTCCAAACCCCATCTGGTAAGCCTGCCTCTTTCCACAGCTCTGATAAAAATAATGCTGAGCAAGGAACCCGCTCTGACGGCTTGAGAATCACACAGTTTCCTACAGCCACCGCCATACTTGTAATTGCTAGCGGTACCATGACAGGGAAATTAAATGGTGAAATAGCCGCTACAATGCCTAATGGTTCTTTCAGAGAATAGGCATTGATATGACCACCAACATTCACCGAATACTCTCCTTTAAGTAAATGGGGGGCATTGATAGCTAAATCAACAGATTCTAAACCGCGAGTAATTTCGCCCTTGGCATCCTCAATCGTTTTGCCACTCTCTGTACAAATCATATCAATTAGTTCATCGATATTTTCTGTTATGAGTTGGCGGAATCTAAGGATAATTTCAGCTCGTTTACCAACTGATAAGGCACGCCAAGCAGGAAAAGCCGCTTGGGCAGCAGCAATCGCTTCCTGTACCTCTTGTTTTGTTGCCAAAGGTACGCGAGCAATGACAGTACCTGTGCTTGGGTTGTAAACATCTGAAAACTGACCGCTTTTCCCTTGAACTGTTTGTCCATTGATAAAATGACCTAAATCCTGTATGTCTGTATTCGTTACCATCTAGCTATTCCTCCTACAGTTTAATAGAATGTAAGGCTTGTACAAATTTTTCAACAATGAAATTCGTCTCGTCTGTGGAAATAATCAGAGGAGGAGATAAGGTTAACACATTATTGAAACCTGCCACGGTTACCCCATTTTTCCCAATGAGTAACCCTTGTTCCTTACATTGTGTGATCACTTTGTTCACAAGTGTAATGTCGAGGGGTGTTTTGCTATCTTTATCTTGTACTAGCTCTACGCCAATTAATAAGCCTTTCCCACGAATATCCCCAACATTCGGGTGCTCCTTTAATTGCTCCTGTAATGTAGTGAGTAATGTAGTACCTAGTGCAGCCGAGTGGGCAAATAAATTTTCCTTTTCCATTATTTCAATATTTTTTAATGCGACGGCACATGCTGCTGGTGATCCACCGAATGTGTTGACATGACGGAAAAAGTCATATTCCTCAGTTCCAGCAAACGCCTCATAAATTTCACGACGAACAGCTGTAGCAGACAGAGGCATATAAGCGCTGGTTAAGCCTTTCGCCATAGTCACAATATCAGGCTGGATGCCGTAGTTTTGGAATCCAAAAGCTTTGCCTGTACGACCAAAACCACAAATGACTTCATCGACAATGAGTAGTGCGCCATGCTTCTCACAAACAGCTTTAACTCCCTGTAAGTAGCTGTCGTGGGGCATAATTACACCACCGCCAGTAATAATAGGCTCCATAATGACTGCTGCTATGGAATCTGACATTTCCCAAGTCATGACATGATCGATTGCTTGGACGGATGGTAATGCACAAGGGTCCTTACTTTGAATATGGTCTTCATTGGCACGATAAGCGTCAGGTGGAGTGACATGTAAAAAACCTGGTGCCAGTGGCTCATATTTATACTTTCGTTGAGCTTGTCCAGTTGCTGCAAGAGCACCCATCGAGCTACCATGATAGGCCCGGTAACGAGAAATAATTTTCGTTCGATTGACGTGACCTTTTTGTTGATGATATTGTCTAGCTATTTTGAAGGCTGCCTCATTTGCCTCGGAGCCACTATTGGAGAAGAAGACGACATAATCATCCCCTAAAAGCTCATTAATTTTTTCACTTAATTGAATAGCAGGGATATGCCCAACAGATAATGGGGTATACGTATTTTCTAGCAATTGCTCATAGGCAGCTTTGGCAATCTCCTCACGTCCATAGCCAACGTTCACACACCATAAACCTGCCATTGCATCTAAATAACGCTTGCCTTCAATGTCAGTAATCCATGCCCCTTTAGAGGATTGGACGATCATTGTTGCATTTGGATTGTAGGGCTTCATAGAATGCCATACGAATTGTTCATCTTTTACTCGCCAATTGGGACTTGTTACATTTGTCACGAAGCTTCACTCCTTCTAAACAGGTAGTTGATTAGCATGCATATGTTTTCTTCAGATGTGGACAACAAAAATGCGCAGTCGCCCCCATTTGTACTTTATATGTATGCTTCAAGAATTTTAGAAGGAGTATTTAATGAGAAAGATAATTCAGTTAATTTAATGTTGTGACAGGCTATTGATGCATTAAGACATCCTCAATTAAAAAGGCAATATACAAATTAGTCTTCGTAAAGGGATTGCTTAAGTCCATATCTAATAGCATTTCAATTTTCTTAATTTTATAGAGGACGGTGTTTCGATGTATAAATTGACGTTCACTAATCCTGCTTGTACTGCCATTTTCCTCAACAAAAATACGTAAAAAAGGTACATAGTCTGTCCCATGTAGTTCATCATAGCGGTAAAGTTGTCCTAAAATATCCTGACTAAACGATTTCATTAGGGGCTGATTTTTCACAGCCATCAATATTTTATAGGCACCGATTTCTTTGTATTTATACAAATAACGATTGTTATGAAGCTGTGCTAAATGGATGACGGTTAAGGACTCATCATAGCTTTGGCGAACATTTTCTAGCTCTTTATGAAAGTTACCTTTGCCTATAATAATATCCAAGTAACCATTTTTTAGCGTGATTTTTTCATAGATTTCTTCTACAACTTTTGAGAAGGGTATATTAGGTGTATTGATTTGTGCTTTATCAATTAAAAAGATGAGGTGATTTTTATGCTTTAATTTTAAGAAGCGTTGATAGCGATTTTGAAAAGCGAATTGGATCATGACCTCATAACGGTCAATAGCTGCTTTGGAGCCAATGGTTGTACAAGTTATGATCGCTAATTCTCTTCCTTGAGGAAATCCTAGCTGTGCTAGTTGATCTTTCATTGTGTTAGTGTTTTGTTTGTAATGAAATAGTAGATTGAAAAGAACCTTTTCTTCGATAGAAAGCTCTTGATGGTGATTGGCAATAAATTGAAAGGTAGTTTTTAATAGATCAGCAATGCGATAATTCCATGGCATTTGAAAAATTGGGAAATCATGTTGATTGGCAAAAGAGATGACGGCTTCTGGAATGCTAGGAATGAATGGTCCTGTATTAATGATAAAGCCAGCTACTTTTTTTGTGTATGCCTGTTTGACAAGATGTTCCAAGGAGTCTTGCTGCGCATCTAAATTAATACCTGTTGTGACGACTAATTCATTGGGTCTACAAAACATGATTAAATCACTGCTTTCCACAACATTAATACCAGTAACTCTGCGATACGTACCACTATGTCCAGCGACTAATGTGAGCATTGGGAAATGAACTCCCTCTACAATTTTACGAATCGTCCCCATACGTTCCCCCCTTAATTATGAACATAACTTACCATATATGATGTGCAGTTGCACATATTTTTTTAGTTTACTATCCATATCTCACAAATTTTATCTATTTTAGAATGTTTATTAACTACTGTGAAAGAGAGGACTTGCATATGTATAAATGTAATAGTAGACGATTGCAAGAGTTAATTGAACAATTTAGTCAATTTGGGGCCACCGAAAATGGTGGCGTCACACGTTTGTCTCTTTCGAATGAGGATGTATTAGCAAGAAACTATTTTTGTGAGTGTTGCAAAACGTTAGGAATGGATATTCAGGTGGACGATATGGGCAACATTTACGCCACTCTTCCTGGTAAAAAGAATGTGCCACCCATTGTCATGGGTTCCCATCTAGATTCAGTAGAAAAAGGTGGAAGATTTGATGGTGTGTTAGGTGTACTAACAGCGATCGAGGCCATTCGAACAATAAAGGAAAATGATATCGAAGTGGACATTCCTCTTACGATTGTCAATTTCACGAATGAAGAAGGGGCACGTTTTGATCCAGCCATGATGAGTTCAGGCGTCATCACCTCAAAATTTGACAAAGAAAAAATGCTCCAATCTACGGATAAAAACGGCATTCGTTTTCAACAAGCTTTACAAGCAAGTGGCTATGAGGGAGAGCAAGCCAATCGTCTGAAGGAGGCACTTGCTTATATCGAATTGCATATTGAACAAGGGCCAGTATTAGAAGCAAAACAGCAGGAAATTGGTGTGGTTGAAGGTGTGCTAGGCATGGTCTGCTATGAAATTACAATTAGTGGGCAATCAAACCATGCAGGTACAACCCCAATGTCAATGCGTAAAGACCCAATGATTGTGGCATCAACCATCATTAAAGAGCTATATGAACAATTAGGAAAAATTGACGAACAACTTGTTTTTACTTTTGGTCGTATGAATGTTTCCCCGAATATTCATACCGTTATCCCAAATAAGGTGACATTTACAATTGATTCACGTCATCAAAAGCCAGAGGTCATGCAACAGGTTGAGGATATTCTCAACGCGCTTCCTGAGACAGCGGGCGGATGCCATATTCAGCCTGTCAAGTTATGGGGCAGAGATACCGTGTATTTTGATAGTGCGATTTGCAATGAAGTAGAAAGAGCTTGTCAAAGCTTTGGCTATTCATCTCATCGTATGTTTAGTGGCGCTGGACATGATGCACAGTATATGGCAAGTATGGTTCCTTCCGCGATGATTTTTGTTCCAAGCATTCAAGGGAAGAGTCATTGTGAAGAAGAGGAAACAGCCTTTGAAGATTGTGCAAAGGGCGCAGATATTTTATTGGAAACGGTGTTAACGCTACAAACGAAGTTTAGTATGGGCGAAACATATACACTGCATTAACTATCAAGCATTCTCTAATTTTGTGATGAAGGGTGAGAGGCATAGTGAAAAAAATCATTAAAGGTGGACGAGTAGCAACTGCTGCTGATGTATTTGAGGCAGATATTTTAATTGAGAACGGTAAAATTGTTCAAATTGGACAAAATTTAACGGATGCTGGCGCTGAAATTATTGATGCTACAGGCAAGTACGTATTGCCTGGTGGCATTGATCCCCATACGCATTTAGACATGCCATTCAATAACACGGTGACGGATGATGATTGGAAATCAGGCACCATTGCAGCGGCTTTTGGTGGGACAACTACTATTTTAGATTTCTGTTTAACAGCAGGAGAAGAAAAATTATCGACAGCCGTAGAGAAATGGCACGACAAGGCAAAAGGAAAGTCTGCTATTGACTATGGCTTCCACTTGATGATTGGTGATCTAACACCTGAAACCGAAGCTGAATTACCACAATTATTAGAGCAAGAGGGCATTACTTCTGTCAAAGTCTTCATGGCTTATGCAAAAGAATTCCAAGCCACAGATCGTACATTATTTAAAGCCTTTAAAATCGCTAAGGATCTTGGTGCGATAGTGATGGTCCATTGTGAAAATGGCTCTGTTATAGATGAGCTAGTAGAGGAGGCAAGACGTGCTGGACATAAGGAACCGATCTATCATGCACTAACTCGTCCAGCGGAATTGGAAGGAGAGGCAACAAAGCGTGCTATCGAATTAGCGCATATAGCTGGTGCGAAGCTCTATGTGGTGCATGTGACTTGTAAAGAAGCGGTAGATGAAATTATTGCCGCTCGTGAAAAGGGCTATGATGTTTATGGTGAAACTTGTCCACCGTATTTAACGCTCGATCAATCCGCATTAGCGCAACCAGGCTTTGAAGGAGCCAAATATGTTTGGTCACCGCCACTTCGTCCTAAATATCATCAAGAACATTTATGGAATGCCTTAAAGGCAAAACAGCTACAAACGATTGGCTCAGACCAATGCTCCTTTAGCTTTAAAGGTAAAAAGCAATTAGGCTTAAATGATTTCTCGAAAATTCCAAATGGCGGACCATTCATTGAAGACCGCTTCAGTATCTTATACTCTGAGGGCGTGGCAAAAGGCAGAATTTCCATCAATGAATTTGTTGATATGATCTCTACTAGTGCCGCAAAAATATTTGGCTTATTCCCGCAAAAAGGAACGATTGCAATTGGTTCAGATGCGGATATCGTCATTTTTGACCCAGAGGCACAGCGTCAAATTTCAGCTAAAACACATCATATGAATGTGGACTATAACCCATATGAAGGCTGGGAAGTAACAGGTGAGCCTGTTAGTGTACTCGTACGTGGGGAATATGTCATTAAAAATAAAGAATTTGTAGGTGTACTTGGCAGTGGACGATACATTAAACGTCCATTAAAAACAGTAACTGCGGAAGCTCTAAACATTTAGCTTCCTACAGGATAGACCGATTGTTTTGACTGGAGAGCAAAACAATCGGTTTCGTAATTAGGGTACGGAAAAAATGAACACATGAGGGGGATGTGGAAATGGTTCCGATTCAAGAAAATGCAATGACCGTGCAGCTTAGACGTAATTTTGTGGAATTAAAAGGTAAGATGACAAAGAATGAGGCTATTGAGGAAGCCAATCGTTGTTTGTATTGCTATGACGCACCATGTATTAAAGCATGTCCAACAAGTATTCAAATACCAAATTTCATAAAAAAAATTGCATCTGGTAATATGAAGGGTTCTGCTACGACTATATTAGAAGCAAACCCAATTGGTGCAAGCTGTGCAAGAGTTTGTCCAACGGAAGAACTGTGTGAAGGGGCGTGTGTCTTAAATTCTTCAACAAAGCCAATTAAAATTGGTGAGTTACAACGTTATGCAACGGATTGGGCAATGGAAACCAATGCTCAGCTATTTAAGGCAGGTCCACATAATGGACAGAAAATAGCCATTGTAGGGGCAGGTCCTGCTGGTTTGTCGGCAGCTCGTGAGCTCAGTCGTTTAGGCTATCAAGTAACTATTTATGAGGCTGAAGCGAAGGCAGGGGGCTTAGGAAGCTATGGGATTGTAGCATTCCGATTACCAAATGATGTCGTAGATTGGGAAGTAGAGCAGATTGAACAGCTCGGTGTGGACATTCAAACGAATACAGCTGTAGGTGTGGATATTTCTGCTGATGAAATTTTGGCTCAGTATGACAGTGTGATTTTAGCTGTCGGTATGGGTGCTGTCCCAAATCTGGGCATTGATGGGGAAGATTTAGAAGGGGTACATGATGCTATTGAGTTTATTCGAAAAACAAAAATGGGACCGCTTACAAATGATATTGTAGGGAAACGAGTAGCCGTAATCGGTGCTGGAAACACGGCGATAGACGGTGCTACAAGTGCGGTGCGTTTAGGCGCAGATAATGTACAAATTCTCTATCGTAGAACAGAAAAAGAAATGACAGCATACAAATTTGAATATGAATTTGCCAAGCAGGATGGTGTGGAATTTAAATGGCTAACTGCACCTAAAAAAATTATTGGCAATGAAGCAGGAAAGGTGACAGGCATTGAATGTGTGAAAATGAAGCTTGGTGAGGCAGGTCCTGATGGTCGACAACGCCCTGAAGAAGTAAAGGGCTCCAATTTTATCATTGAAGTGGATGCTGTTATTAAAGCCATCGGGCAAACTCGTTTTGTATCGTTAATTGAAGCCTTTGGTTTAGCTCATACAAATGGTGTCGTAGACATTGATGAGACAACAATGCAAACGTCCAATGACAAAGTATTTGCATGTGGAGATGTTGTCTTTGGTAATGGACAGGGTGAAGCGATGGTAGTGACCGCTGTACAGCAAGGAAAAGATGCAGCATATAAGATTCATGAATGTTTAAGAAAACCAAGTGAGATTGCATAAAGTGAACCTTCAATCAGGGAGGCTCTTCCTCCACTGATTGTTAGATTCACCAATCGGGTTTATACAGGCTGTTAATCCCCCATCTGAATGATTACATTAGCCTATGTTTTGAAATGGAGGTCATACAGCCTGTATCTGGCACTATGCTTTCAGTTGACAAAAGATTGTTAGTACGGATAGAGGGGGAACTTATATGGCAGACTTACGCATTGATTTAGCGGGCATCAAATCGCCGAATCCATTTTGGCTAGCATCTGCTCCACCAACGAATTCAGGCTATCAAGTACAACGTGCATTTGAAGCGGGCTGGGGTGGCGCAGTTTGGAAAACGTTAGGAGAACCGATTTTAAATGTGTCTTCCCGTTTTGCAGCAGTTAGCTATAATGGCCAACGTGTGGCAGGCTTTAACAATATTGAATTAATTACGGATCGACCATTAGAAGTGAATTTACAAGAAATTTATGAGACGAAAAAGAAATTTCCTAATCACGCAATTATTGCCTCGTTAATGGTGGAACCAAAGCAAGAAAAATGGCATGAAATTGTGAAACGAGTAGAAGATGTGGGGGTTGATGGTCTTGAGCTTAACTTTGGTTGTCCACATGGGATGGCAGAGCGAGGCATGGGTTCTGCCTCTGGTCAAGTCCCTGAATTGGTGGAAAAACAAACGTACTGGGTAAAGGAAGCGGCGCGTACACCTGTTATTGTTAAACTAACGCCCAACATTACGGATATTACCGTGACGGCGGAAGCGGCAACACGAGGTGGAGCAGATGCTGTGAGTATGATTAATACGATTAACAGTTTAGCTGGTGTTGATTTAGATTCTTGGAATACAGTACCACATGTGGCTGGAAAAGGAGCTCATGGGGGCTATTGTGGTCCAGCAGTTAAACCAATTGCACTGAACATGGTTGCAGAATGTGCTCGTAATCCATTAGTCAATGTACCGATTTCGGGCATCGGGGGGATCTCCAATTGGCAAGATGCAGCGGAATTTATTTTAATGGGTGCGACAGGCGTACAGGTATGTACAGCAGCAATGCATCATGGCTTTAGTATTGTGGAGGATATGATTGATGGGCTGAATAACTACTTAGATGATAAAGGTTTAGCTTCAGTCATGGATTTAGTTGGTCGCTCTGTACAAAGGTATTCAAACTGGGGTGATTTAGACTTAAATTATAAAATTGTCGCAGAAATTAATAATGATGTTTGTATTAATTGCAATAAGTGTCATATTGCTTGCGAGGATACATCCCATCAATGTATTGACCTTTATACGGAGGATGGTCGCCCAATGCTAAAGGTTCGTGAGGAAGACTGCGTAGGCTGTAATTTATGCTCAATTGTTTGTCCTGTCGATGGAGCCATTTCAATGGTTGAACGCCCATCTACAATTCCGCCAATGACATGGAATGAACGCCAATCACTTCTTAGCAGTCTATCAAAATAAAGGACCGTTGTTCATTTTTGAATAAAGATTAAAATCGAAATTCCACCTTCCTTCAGCATTTTGGGTGAAGGAAGGCACTTCAAGTAGGTTGTCACGGAAATTAGAAAAAAAGGAGAGAAACATTATGGAACGTGAAGGGAATT
>NZ_DJAU01000001.1:0-59506 GCF_002429725.1 Lysinibacillus sp. UBA5994
CTACCGTATACGTTGGATTCGTTGCTTTCGTTATCACAAGCTGGGGCTTATATGTTGCATGTGTACTAGAAGCATAATATAAGAGATTTCCCGAATCGTTTCCGTTACTTGTTGTATTTCCTGTTAATACAAAAGTTGCTTCTTTATTCCCCAACATTTTTTGTTGAATAAAACTAGTAACATCAAACTCTACCCAACTATCATCAGGTAAATTAGTAATATCTCCTGACAATTCCTCATCTTGACTAGGAATTGCCGTAGTCGTACTAAGCCAATTGTCATCATCTGAACCCCATAATTTTATAAATAACGGACTAGGATCTGCTTCGAATTTTGCCGCAACGAATATCCTAAATTTCGCGTCAACTACATTTCCTGTTACACCCGATAGATCAAATTTAGTAGCAGATTTAGTAAGACCAAAAGAAGATTGTGGGGGGTGTTCATATTTATAAAAGCCAACAATCATAACCGGTCCCTCTCCAGCTAAACCCGTGTCACTCCCATATAATCTTCCACCTGGAAAATGACCATCCAGGTTAATAAAAGTATCCATTTCAGGATAAAGTGTTACTGGGCCGTTCGCCATTACTGGATGGAATACACTAAACGGAAAAATATTTAAAAACAAAATAATCACTAAAAACAAAGATGTTTTTCTTACCATTCATCTCACCTCAAGAAGCGTATCACTGTCGACCTAACAATAAATATTTAATCGGGGATACTCTATCAATCTTGTTTAATTGGGTAAACTCCTTCTAAAGAAATAATAAAACGCAAACTTAAATAAGGTTGCATATTATTATGTGGTCTCCCACCTCCATTAGTACTAATGGCATTCAAACTCATTAATGCGTTTTCAGTATTAGAATATATTGAAGGTGCTGATGGTGCTGGCAGTGGTGGTGGTGGCGGTGGTGGTGCTGGTGAACTTGCCCACACCGCATTGACTGGATTGATTTGATTTTGATTTACTGTTTTCTGACAATTCACAGCATGATTATGGCTAGGCATTTGTAATTCGTTAAGAGTTACTGTAGCATCTCCACCTTTTTCAGCAAAAGTTCTTGGAGTTAAACCTTCTCCAGTCCCTTGATGCATAGGGATTCTGCCTTTAAAATCAGGCAGTGCAAATGTGCCTTTTTTTAGATCTCCACCAAATTGATTTCCTATAACCGTATAGAGTGCTTGATACTGTTGAATTAAATATATTGAGCCATCACATAAAGCCCAGCCAGCAGGAACAAATCCCCCAGCAAATAATCGGATTTCACCTATATAAGGATCCATGTTTTTATCCCTCTTTTCTTTTATTGTCTTGGAGGCCAGTATCCAGTAGTAGCAATACAGTAATTTAAAACTAAGTATGGCTGCATATTGGAGTGTGCTTGACTTTTTCCACTTACCTCTAAAGAAGATTGGCTCATTTGACTATTTGGAGTAGGTGAATATGCCTTAACATTAGATAGTCCCCATACATTCCCGACTGGAGTTGCAGCTGTAGCATTAGTTCCCCCAACTACTTGGTGCGTATGAGGAGGTATTTCACTAATCGTTAACGAATGGCTCTCTGCACCACCAGCTTGACCTACATTAAGTCCATAATCCATTTGAATAGGTACCCTTCCTCTTAAATCTGGCAATGCAAATGTTGACTTACCATCTCCACCATATACATTACCTATAAGGGCAAATAAAGCTTGATTTTGACTTACGTTTAACATTTGTCCGTTGCATTGAGCCCACCCTTTTGGAACTCTTCCAAAAGAAAATAAACGAATTTCAGCTAAAAATGGTTCTGCCATTAAATAAACCTCCATTTCATTATTTTTTATCATGTAAGTGATTAATTAAAATCTGGATACATACCTTGCAATGCAATAATATACGTAAGGGTTAAATAAGGCATCATATTTTCATGAGCTTGATTACCACCTACAGCAGAAACCGCCGAACTTTTCATCTTTGCATCAGGGTTAGCTAGCGAATATTGCTGAACAGAACTTTTAGCCCAAACATTATCTTGAGGGCTATTACTTGTTCCTCCATCAGATGCACACTGAATCCCATGGCTATGATTTGCAAGCTGGTCAAGAGTTAATGTTACTTTTTCAGTACCATCCTTTTGACCTAATGAATAATTCGTCTTGGTCGTAGAAATTTCACCTTGATGAATTGGTATACGTCCTTTTAAATCTGGTAACGCAAATGTAGAAACACCATCCCCGCCATATGTTGTTCCAATTAAAGAATAAAGCGCCTCATTATTGCTAATCTTCATTTCTCTTCCATCACAAAATGCCCAACCTTGCGGAGCATAGTTTCCTGAAAACATTCGAATTTCCCCCAGATATTGATCACTCATTTAATCAACTCCTTTTTCTTTTATAAAATATTTTTGTTGTAAATATAATTATCCAGACTCTTGATCTATTATTTTTCTTCCTATTTATTAAATCTTTACTGCCAATCCACTCCATAACAGCATAGAATGTTTCTCCCTCTTAACAACAAACCCACATCTCTCATACAACCTCTGTGCAGGATTCCCCATCAACACAGTTAATTCTATTGGCAATCTAGATTCAGCAGCTACATGCTGAAATTCCCTCAATAGCACTGTACAGATTCCTCTACCTCTATATTCAGGAAGTATGAAAATATCAATCAGACGTATTGCTTCTTGCTGTACCTCGGTTATTAATCTACCAATACCTACACCTTCATACATTATGATTTCATATTTAGCATTAGGAAATTGTTGCTGATAAGAAGCTTTTTGAGCATCGTATTGCATACGTAATAAACCTTCTATTTGTTGCTCATCCAATTCTAATATGGCAAATTCATTTTTTCTTGTAGATACAAATAATGAATAAAGGGTATCTTCCTCTTCACTTAATGCCACTCGCAATTTCACTTTATCTTTCATTTTTGCTTTGCCACTCACCTCTTTCCTGAAATTTCAAACAATATTAAGCAACACTCGCTAAAATATCCTTATTTTCTTCTTGTATAGCTTCGATTTCTTGAATTTCCATTTCTAAAACTCTTGCTATCTCGGATGGTGTATGCTTTGTAAATAACATATACATAGCTTTTATTTTCTTTGCTTGATCTCCAGAGACTTTTAAAATATTGGAGATTTCAGCTAAATCCGTATGGTTCTCAATCAAATACGAACCTAATAAAGTATTAGTGACTTTTTGTAACTCATTTTGGTCCACAACGTTTTTACATAATGCTTCTGCAGCTATACTCGCTGCTACGGATAAATCCATCCCTTTTTCATGCATCCGTTTCATAGCATTAAATTGATCCGCCCATTTGCGTAATGTATAGTTTTGTTCCTTTACTAGGAAAACAAGCTCTCGATGATTTACATCCGTATCGTGTAAAAGTCCCGTCTCCTTAAAAGTCTTTGCAAGATCCTTAAAGAAAGCATTAACTTGACTTTGGCCACGATTAATCTCTTCTTTTGTCTTAGTTAAATCCTCTTTTGCCTTATTCGTTTCTGCTTGAATATTTTCAAAATACTCTTTGCGTAATTCCCCTTGAATAATTCCTGTAATAAGATAAAGGACAGCTGCTATTGCGCCAAGCGTACCAAGTTTTGCTACTAAGCTATCCAGCACTTTTATTTTTCCAATCCATTGATTAACAACAAATAATGTAAGCGCGACATATTTATCTAAAGTGATTTTTTTATAAGAAGGCACAACGATTGATAAAGAAATCAATGGCAACGTATTTTTAAAGCACTTTCTCCATTCTAGGAATTCCATTAGCAAACTATTTAAATCATCTTGGATATCATGCTTTAAAATATTTAAGTCAATTGATGTTCCACTTAACTCACTTTTCAGCCCTTTTAAAAGCTTAATTGCTTGTGCCTTTCGCTCTGGGTTATCTGTACGAAATACATTGTCCCCAAGCCATGCACTAATTTCTAAATCCTCGTCCAATAGCTTAGAAATGATACTATCAATTCCCTCTTTACATTCAGCCAGCTTGTCTTCTACCTCATAAATATTTTTTAGAGTAGGCTGTAATTCTTCTACATAGGTTGCTAATGTCGCTTCTGTAATCGCCATATTATCCATCCATTCTAAAATTATTTTTTAGCTAACAATTGCTATTAAATCGCTATTTGTCTCTTGAATTGTCATGACCTCGTTTACATCCATTTCCAAGACTTGTGCAATTTCATCTGGTGTATGCATTTTAAATAACATGTAGGTTGCTTTTACTTTTTTAATTCTTTCTAGGGACATATCAAGCTTTTGAGAAACTACACTATTTTGCTCTCCCATTTCAATAAGGTAGGCACCCATTAACAGTTTGCTGTAATTGTCTAATTCATTTTCATCATCTTGTTTATTTACTAGATTTGCAGCAACAACTTCTGCTGAAAATTCAATATCTAAGCCTTTATTAATCATTCGCTTCATCGAATCATATTGATCCGACCAACGTCTTAATGTGCCAGCCTGTTGTTTAACGAACGATACTAGCTCCTGATGGTTTGTATATGGCTTTGTTAACAAGCCTGTTTCTTGAAAGCTCTTTGCCACATCTTCAAAAAAGGCATTTACTTGCACCTGCACATCATTGATATCCTGTCTTAACTTTTTAACATCCTCCATCGCAGCCTTTGTTTCTTTTTGGATATTTTCAAATAGCTCCATTCTTTTTTCGCCTTGAATTATTCCATCTATTAACACCACCACAACAATAAGACCTACGACACCTAACCCTAATACCTCAAATATTGGTAGTAATATATCTTTCAATACGACGGTTAATACAAACCCTAGCATTAATCGATGAAAGGGATTAAAAGCCTGGAATTTAGGTACAGCTATGGAAAACGCAATAAATGGTAATCTATTATCAAAGTAAGTTTTCCATTCCCCATACTCTTTTAATAAAGTATTTAATTCATCTTGGATATCATGCTTTAAAATATTTAAATCAATTTTTGCATTACTTAATTCATTGTTTAAGTCATTTAACAGTTGAATAGCTGTTTCTTTCCTTTTCGGGTTATCTGTCCGAAATAGATTGTCACCAAGCCATGCACCTAGGTCAAATCCTTCATCTTTTAATTTAGATAAAATACTGTCTATATCTCCACCGGCTTTTCCAAGCTTGTCTTCTAGTTCAATTATATTTTTAATACTGGGTTGAAGTTCCTTTACATAGTTGTCTAATTGATATTCCGAAATTGGCATAGCATTTTCTCCTTTCTGATTAGGAAATAATTAAAGAAAATAATTCTTTATTTTCTTTATAAAAAGCTTCAATCTCCATAAATTCTAAATTCACTTGTTCAGCAACTACTGCTATGCTCTCTTGGTTAAGCAATAAGTATGCTGCTACTAACAGCTTTGCCTGTTGTTCTGATAGCTTTACATCTTGTGCTAATGTCATATAGTTCGCACCTGTTTCGAGTAGATAAGCTCCTTGTAAAACTCTCTGGTTTTGATAGATTTGTGCTGGTTCCTCTAAACTTTCGCTTAATACTTTTGCCGTTAAATGTATAGCTTCTTGGAATTCCATATCTTTTTCAAACATTGTATGAAGCATTTGATAATGGTCCGCCCATATTTTCAACTGCTCTCCCTTGCTCTTAATCTCAGTAATGACATCCTGTTGCGTATAGGGCGATTCTGACAACTTATCACTTTGATTTAAATTAGAGACGACATCGCCAAATAGTTTGTCCAATTCATTTTCAGTATCCATTATGATTGACATTAATTTAGCAACACTGCTTTTTGCTTCATTTATTTGCTCTTTTATGTTCACATCAAACTTGTCTAGGGTTACTATTATTTCATTTACTTGACTCGATTCAATTGTTGCAGTTAGAAGGGGTAATTTTGTTACTATCTCTTTTTCAATTAAGAGGGACAGCAATATGTTGAATTGAACATTTGAAGAAAAACTTGTCTCAAAAGGGATGCTTGATACTGCAAATGGAAGTAGGGGAAGCATTTCCTTAAAAGTTTGCTGTAATTCTCTGTTATTTTTTTGCAAAGTGTTTATTTCATTGACAAGTAGCTGTTTAATATGTGCCATACCAATTAAAGATTTTTGTAAATCCGATTGTAGTATTCTTACTTCTTCGAGATGTTTTTCTTTCTTTTTACTTGCTAATAAAAATCTCCTTTCTTTTTTTTGAATATAGTTTTTGATACTGCTGTCAATGTGTACAATGACACTTTCGATTTGTCCCTCTAAATTAAAAAAGTACTGAATCGTTTGCCGTAAATTTTCTTCATATGTCTGTAAAGCCGAATTTGATATTGGCACTTCACATTCACCTCTCTTTAGTCTTTCATAATGGACGGGAATCAGCTTTAAAAGACTTGATACGTTTATTGCCACCTCATTTTTAAATAGAGTTCATCAGTTGACACTACATGAAATCCTAGTCTCTCATATAGATTTCTTGCAGGATTTGTATGAAGAACTTGTAATATCACTGGTTTATTTTCTTCTTTTGCCTTTTGCTGAAGATTGCTAATGAGATAAGATCCTACTCCATTACCTTGAAAACTTGGCAAAATAGAAATATCAATTATATGTAGTCGCTCAGGTAAATCTTCTGTTAACAATCTCCCCACATATTGCTCATCTGAAGTAATAATACAATGGCTTGCATGTGGAAATTGTTGTCTATATGAGGTTTGCTGTGCGCACCACTGCATTTCTAAAAAGTGCTGTATTTGTTCAGCAGACCATCCCCATGAATCTATTTCTTTCCTACGAGAAGAAGCATAGACTTCGTAAAGGAATGGCTCGTCGTCTTTCGTAATAGCCTTAAGCTCTACTTCCATCCTCTCGCCCCCTTCTTTTCTTGAATAGCTTACTAATTATAGAGTCATATCATATATCTCCTATACTTCATTTATCACAAAATTCAGATTTTTAAAATCCTAGTAATAAATAATACTTAATACCCAAATAAAAAGTCTATCATTGCATTTATTTTGTGGCTTTTAGCCTTTTTTTCATTATATTATAGGTCAATAGATTTCACTATGAATTTATTCCATTTTTTAGGTTAATTTTTCTTAACCTTTTATTATGATTAGTGATACTAGTAGCTAAAGTATAGTTATTGGCTTCTTTTTAACTATCAAATGGATTTAATTCCATTATACTTACTTTCCTGTAGGTGAGCGCTGATCCGCTTCCATTCCATGCAGGGTTCGCCTGTCTCGCTATCCCACCGGAGTCAAGTAGCCTTCCAATCCGCCCCACAAAAGTGTTACCTTTTTAGCAAAAGGTTTTCAAATAAGGTGGAGGTCTTCACTACTCTTTATGAAGAGGTGTTGTCACCCATCACTTCTCTGCAATGAAAAAAAGCCTATTCTTTCTCTAGTAATACAAATAATGGGCTATTTGTTCACTACAGCTAAGTATGAAAGATAAGGAAAAGTTGACATCATCTTTTTTCAACAACATGAAGAATCTGCTAGAAAGCTAGCAGATTCGTTAGTTCAACTTATTAATCTAATTGGAATCGGGAAAAGATCTTCCATACTAGCTCATTCCGATTCGAGACATTTACTTTTTGAAAAATTACCTTTAAATGATCTTGTACTGTGTAAGTTGAAATATCAAGATTATGAGCAATTTCTTTTGTAGGAATCCCTTTAATAATTTCAAACACTACTTCCTTTTCTCTAGGGGTAAGATTATAGGCCGTTATTAAAAAATTGAGCATTTCTCTTGATGATGCTTCATTTATTAATAAAGCAATTTGCTTTTCTTGTTGGCTTGTCAGCAAAAGTGATGCCCGAATAGCAATATAGCCTGTATCTTTGATAGGTACTATTAAAGAAGTATTTGAATTGTAATTGTCAGCTAGTAGCTTTGCGCATATAGCTTGAATAGGCTTAGGTACTTGTATATCGGCTAAACTTTCATACTTTCTTAAAATAGAGAGCAATTCACAAGCTTTGGTATTACTTGAAAGAATTTTTAAACTTTTATCAAAAATAACAATGCCTTGTTCTCCTTCTACAGCTGGAATCCTCTCCTCAATAATATAATGATGGAACTCCTTTAACGATTGCCCCATAATTGGCATCAGTATTTTTATAAGCACTAGATCTTGATCTTGAAATAAAGGCTGCTCATTTTCAGCTCTTTTGAAAAGTGTTAAAAACCCATAGCATTGTCCTTGATAGGTTAATGCAGCTCTTATTTCATCACTAAAACCATTGGGCATAAACACTTTTTTATAACGGAAGCTTTGACTTGACGAATCGCTTAACCTACCTATGTTTTGACCACTTTGAACTAAGAATCCATATTTATTTACATCTTCTGTCGTATATTCCAACTCCATAATCTTCTGATGAATCGCCTCTATTGATTTTTCTGTGACTGCTCCTACTGAAAAAAGTGTATGTGCATCCGTTAATGTACAGCAATACGCATCAAAATTTATATGTGTTCTTAGAGCTTCTATCATCAATTGACGATATTCAAATGAATTTTTGCTGTGCTTGAAGCATTGGTCAGATTTTCGTTGCCAATATTGTGCTTCCTTCATAAACACCTACCTCCCCCCAGAAATATGGGATAGTTCTTTTTTTCCGAAAGTTTATAATTGAGAATAATTCTTAATTGAATTGTACAGAAGTTCAACAAGTAGGAATACTATTTTGAAGAAAATTTTTACTTTTTATTTTCTTGCTAGCTACTTCCGTTATTAGTGGCTGCTCAGAGAAATCGTCTCAAGCAATTGTGGGTGGTGAGAATTCAGATTAAAGCTACTATTAGTGCCCCTAACTCGCCTGCTATTTTTCCAAGCATCCTGTTGGCAGAACAAAAGAGGATATTGAACTTATTACCTGGGAAACAGTAGATACCCTTTTAGCTCAAATACAAAAAAACCCAGCACAATTTATGGTACTTCCTCTTAATATGGGAGCTAATCTATATGCAAAAAGAGTGCCATTACAACTTATAGGAGGTCTAGCACATCAAACTATTTTCATGCCTACTTAAGGTGGTCCACCAGATATTTTTAGGGAATAGTCCTACACAGATACTAGGTGACTTCACTAAACAGTCATCAGCCTTTCATCAGAATGATTGCTTAAAGATGAAGGAATTGCTCTCGAAATTTTAACGTATAAAAATAAATTGCTTTGGAGGTATTTTAATGAATAGATCTATACATAGCTGGGACAGTCCTTCTGTCAACAATTATCAACAGTCCATTCGACAAAAAATCATAGGCTATGATCTTATTTATGACATGATGGTCAATATACTTCAGAATTTCACTCCTGCAAATAAATTTTTAGTGGTAGGTGCTGGAGGTGGACAGGAATTACTCACTTTAGGCAAATCATTTCCTTCTGCCCATTTCACAGCAGTCGATTCCTCAAAGGAAATGCTGGAGCTGGCTGCTAAACAAATTGAATCGCTACCACATCGACCTACTATTATGTGGGTTGAGAAGGATCTACTATCCTTAAGTGTAAATGAGGTTTTCGATGTAGTTAGTTGTCATTTGGTTTTGCATTTCATAAAAAGCCTTGATCAAAAGAGAACAATGCTTCAAAAGATTGCGGATAGCTTAAAAGAAAATGGAGTGTTATTTATTTCATCGATAAATGCTGATTTAACTTCACAAACGTTCAAACATGAGCTTTGTTATTGGCGAAGCTCCATGCTTCATAACGGAATAGGTGAGGATCATTGGCAACGCTTTGAGCAATCCTTTAGCGTCACAACCCATCCGATTAATCTTGAATTGCTTATTAATTTACTGAAAGAGGCTGGCTTTACAACAATCCTTCCCTATTTTAAAACACATATGATTGACGCTTTAGTCGCTATTAAGGGAGAAACTACTATATGAAAAATGGGAATATCTTAATCATCGGAGGCTATGGTGAAGTGGGAGGGAAAATTGCAAAATTATTGTTGCAAAGCTATCCCAACAGAATATGGATTGCCGGAAGAAATATAGAAAAGGCTAAGGATTTCTGTGTCGAGCACAAAAACTTAGTAAGACCTCTTCAATTGGATGTGTCAGAAAAAGTGCATCCAGAGCAATTAGAAAATGTAGCACTGGTTATTATGTGTCTAGAGCAAAAGGATACTGCATTTGCACAGCTCTGCTTAAATGAAGGGATTATCTATATCGATATTACTGCAAGCTATACCTTCCTTAAAAAGTTAGAGGCACTCCACTCACTAGCTGTACAAAAACATTCTACAGCCATTTTTAGTGTTGGTATGGCTCCAGGATTGACCAACTTAATGGCCATGCATGCTGCAAGGCAGTTATCCTCCCTCGAGAAGATGCATATTTCCATCTTACTTGGGGCAGGCGATACACATGGCACCGCGGCAATTCTTTGGATATTGAAACAATTAAATAAACCCTTTAGTAGCTACAACAATCAGAAGGTTGCTAATTTTACTAATAAGAGAACAGTGAAATTTAAAAAGATTGGGAAACGAAGTGTGTATCAATTTAATTTCTCTGACCAGCATACATTAACAAAGCATTTCCCTTCAATTCCTATCGTCACAAGATTAGGCTTTGATGTTGAGCCACTCAATAAATTTGTATCCTTTTTACAAAAGAGTAGAATTGCTTGCCTATTAAAATTTAACGGAATACAAATCTTGCTCGCTTCACTTATTCAAAAAATTAAAATTGGTTCTGATGTGTGTGGCATACAAATAGAAGCCATTGGGACAAAACATCACAAAGAAGTAAGCTTCACATTAGACTTTCTTAATCGCGATGAATCACTTGTAACAGCGAAAGTTGCAGCATTTATAGCTAACGAGTTTCTTAACAATAAACATCCAGCAGGAGCCTATCATATTGAGGAATTATTTACATTAGACACCTTACAGACTCAATTTGATATGTCCCTTCAATAAAAATGGCATTTAGCTCTCATCTAACGGAGAAGCTAAATGCCTGTTGTTTTATTATAAAACCTTCTCTAAAAAATCCTTTGCACGCTGTGTTGATGGCGCTGAAAAAAACTGTTCTGGAGGAGCATCCTCAATGAGCTTGCCGCCATCAAGGAAAAGAATACGATCAGCAACCTCACGAGCAAAGCCCATCTCATGTGTCACAATCAACATGGTCATCCCAGAATCTGCGAGGTTTTTCATAACAGCCAATACCTCTTTAACCATTTCAGGGTCAAGTGCCGATGTAGGCTCATCAAATAATATAACTTTAGGGTCCATGGCAAGTGCTCGCGCAATAGCAACACGTTGCTTTTGTCCTCCCGATAAACGATTTGGATATTCTAGACGCTTCTCAAACAGACCTACTTTCTTTAGTAACTCTTCTGCTTTGTTGATAGCTGTAGCCTTATCCAAACCCTTCACATTGATTGTCGCATATGTTAAATTTTCAAGCACAGTTTTATGAGGGAAAAGATGAAAATGCTGAAATACCATACCTACTTCTTCACGTATTTTCATTATATTTGTCCCTTTATCTGTCAGGACATCCCCTGCAATCGTTACCTTCCCACTTGTCGGAGTTTCTAATAAATTTAAGCAACGAAGAAATGTCGATTTACCTGATCCTGAAGGTCCAATAATAGCAATTACTTCTTTTTCTTTAACTTCAGTTGATATACCCTTTAATACTTCATTCTGCCCATAAGATTTGTGTAAATCTTCAATTTTAATCACTTTTTCTCATTCCTTTCTCGATTCGTTTACCAAGGAACGTTAAAACAAGCGTCATGATGTAATAGATTACCCCTGCAAAAAGTAATGGCTCAAGATAACGGTATGTCGAACCTCCTACAATGTAGGCACGACGCATAATATCTAATGCACTGATTACTGTCACAACTGCTGTTTCTTTATTTAATGTAATAAATTCATTTACTAAGGATGGTAAAATATTTTTTACTGCTTGCGGAATAATAATATCCTTCATCATTTTTGCATATGGAATCCCCAATGCTTGTGCAGCTTCCATTTGTCCTTTATCAACTGCATTGATACCAGCACGGATAATCTCTGAAATATATGCACCTGAGTTTAAACCAAAAGCAATAATAGCTGTTGGAATAGGCTCAATTTGTATATCTAGTAATTGCGGTACTGCATAATAAATAATTAGTAATTGTAATACAAGAGGTGTACCGCGGAAAATCGACGTATAGAAATCAGCAAACCAACGTAAAAAATTCACTTTACCAATTTTACATAATGCTAAAAGTATACCTACGATAAAACCAATGATGGATGCACCGATTGCAATTTGAAGTGTAACACCTATCCCTTTTAAAATATAAGGAATAGAGGGAACGATAGCTGTAAAATCTAAATTCACAGCGCTCCCTCCTTTCTTTTTCATCATGATGTAGCTTTGTTTTTTGTACCAAACACAAATTTAGAAGAGGCTTAAAGGATAATAATGAAAAGCACAAGCGATAGCCCAAAAGTAGAGCTATCGCACGCAATTATTATTCAACTTTTTCTAACCATTTTTCTTCTAACTCTTTGATTTTGCCTTCTTCAGCTAGCTCTTTTAAAGCTTTATTAATTTTATCTTTTAAATCGCTTCCTTTTGGAACAGCGATTGCTTTGAAATCTTCAGGCTGTTCTTCCACTGGGAAAGCCTCTAATTGATCATTCGTTTTTAAATAGCCTTTCGCAACGCCACCCTCTAAAATACCTGCGTCTAAACGTTTAGACATCATATCTTGCACAATCTCAGGGATTCGCGTACGTCCTTCTACTGTTACATCAACCTTTTTCGCAATTTCATTACCTAAGTTTTCCTGAATAGATGCAGTTTGTACACCTATTTTTTTACCAGCTAAGTCAGCTTCTTTTTTAATACCGCTATCCTTTTTAACAAGGATTACTTGCTCTGTTTCATTATATTTATCTGAGAAATCTACCACTTTTTCACGCTCTGGATTCGGTGTCATACCAGAAATAACGACATCAATTTTCCCTGCTTGAAGTGCTGGCACTAAACTGTTAAAGTCCATATCTTGCACTTGCATATCAACGCCTATTTTTTCTCCAACTAATTTGATTAGATCAATATCAAATCCAATAATTTCTTCGCCTTTTGCTGCATCCACATATTCAAATGGCGCATAGTCAGCTGATGTACCAACTTTTAATACTTGCTTACCATCTGTATCCGTAGTAGATCCTGTATCGCTTGCATTATTGTCTTTAGTGCCACATGCTGCAAGTACACCTATTACTAGTACCAGCATCATGATAAATAACTTGTTCTTCATAAATTGTAACTCCTTTTATTTATAATTTATTGTGTATGAGAATACATTTCTCGAATATAGTTGATTGGATATTTATTCATGTTGAAGAATAAAAAATCTATCTGCTAATTAAGATATACTCTTTTGAAATAATAATCAAGATAAACTAAAAAAATTTTAGCTAAATATTATATGCATAATTTTCTGATAAGTCAATTTATTTTTGTTTTCATTCATTTTACAAAGTAACTTTACTATTTTCCGTTTTAGCATTATTTATTCCTCCATCATAAAAACAACTTAATTTCAACAGTTCAGAGATAGAGATTATCGCCATCCTTTAAGCTCGCAATATTTAGATTTCATCGCTAGTAGGAATTTTGTATTAATGCCGTAAGTTATCTTGTATAATCCAAATAAATCATTTGAAAGGGATTTTTACGATGAAAAAATTATCGTTATTGTTCGCAATTATTATTGGCTCAGTGCTGATAGCAGGCATTACCTTTTTCTTAACTCAACCTAAGTCGCATGGGCCGCAAGCGATTGAAGGTGTGATGGATTTACGTCATCATTCATTTCACGATAATACGCCTATCAAATTAGATGGGGAGTGGGAATTTATCCCGAATCATTTAGTGGACGGTGAAGCCTTTGATTCCTATCAAAGCTATCTTGTTAATGTCCCTTCAGCTTGGACAAAATATACAATTGATGGGCAACAAATACCTGTATTTGAAAGTGGGACTTATCGTCTCAAGGTTTTAATCGATGATACCGAAGATATTTTAGGAATTAAAACGAGTAACATTCGAATGTCGAACGCATTGTATATTAACGGAAAGCGAGTTGGACATAGTGGAGAGCCCGCTGAGGATAGCAGCTATATACCCCACAATACCCCATATACCGCTTATTTTTCGCCTGATAAAAAAGAACTTGAATTGATTGTTCATGTAGCCAATTTTGATTATGCACCAGGAGGAGGAATTATTAGCTCCATTTTTTTGGGGGATCAATCTAGTATTGCAAAGCTTCGAGAGGGTGCCATATTCTACGATTTAATTACCTTAGCAGGTTTTTTAACAATGTTTATCTACTTTTTTGGCTCATATCTTTATTCAAAATTTGGTATAGAACAGCTTTACTTCTCTATATTTTGTTTCGCAAGTGGGGTTTACACCCTTACTCATGGCGAAAAGTTATTACTAGACTTTATAAATATTTCCTATGCTCCATTTCAGAAAATGCAAATGATCTCTAGTATAGCTGTAGGCCTTTTTATATTGTTGTATTTTTATCGTGCTCTAATAAAACATATGAATCGTTTAGTTGTGAAAGTGTTTTGTGCAATAGGTACCCTTCTAATGCTGGTTGCATTGCTTCCAACATCCATTAATTCACTATTTCAGAATATCAACTCATTGTATGTATTCGCAAATATTGTTTATATCTTCTATGTACAAATTATAGCAATTTACAAACGTGCTACTGGAGTAATGTATTTAACGTTAAGCTCTCTAGCCATTTTGCTTTATTTTATCGTTGCTACTTTAAATACAAATATTAATCTTGAACTGAGTGCTCTACCACCATTGTTGCCATTTATTTGCCTGACAATGCTTTCCCTATATATTTCTCATCGTTTTGCAGATTCTTATTTAGAAAAAGGCAAGCTAACGGAGGCACTGATACGTGTAGATAAATTAAAGGATGAGTTTCTCGCTAAAACATCTCATGAATTCCAAACGCCCTTACATGGCATTATAGGCATTTCACAATCTATGCTGAAGGATAATAGTTTACCTATCTCAGCGGACGAACAAAAAGAAAAAGTATCACTTATTTTCAATATTGCAGAACGTCTATCCTATTTAGTCAATGATTTACTTGATTTTTCAAAGCTGAAGGAGAATGAATTAACATTGCGGATGGCATCTGTTGATTTATATGCCATTACACATATGACTGTAGAAGTGCTTTCCTACACGATTAGCAAGAATGTCAAAATTTATAATCATATAGAACGGGGAACCTTTGTCCAAGCTGATGAAAACCGTCTTCGCCAAATTTTATATAATTTAATTCATAACGCAGTGAAGTATACAAATGAAGGAAAAATTGATATAACTTGTTATGAGAAACAGTCATTCCTTGTGATTGAAGTTAAGGATACTGGGTGTGGGATAGCACCAGAAAATTTAAAAACCATTTTTAACCCGTTCCAACAATTCAATTATTCAATTGGTGGCAGTGGATTAGGTTTACATATTACAAAGGAGCTTGTCGAGCGGCAGGGTGGGAAAATATTTGTTGATTCTATTGTCGGACAAGGCGCTACCTTTTCATTCAAATTACGAAAAGGTCAGCCGACAAATGAGGAATTACCATCCATGCCAATCCAAACATACCAGCATCCTTTCCTAACATTCCCACATATTGTTGAGAAAATAGGAAAGAAAAAAATTCTTATTGTAGATGACGATGCTGTTAATTTAAAAGTACTAATAGATATATTGACACAAGAAAACTATTCCATTATAGCAATTGATAATGGACACCATGTTTTTGAGTACCTTACACAACAACCTAGTATTGATTTATTAATTTTAGATATAATGATGCCCACAATTTCTGGCTATGAGATTTGTCAACAGGTTAGGCAACATTACACGTCTACAGAGCTACCTATTCTAATGTTGACTGCGGCGGTTCGCCCAGAGGATATGATTGCAGCCTTTCAATCTGGAGCAAATGATTTTTTACATAAACCTTTAGATGCTACCGAGCTAATGACAAGGGTTCGCAATCTTCTTTTATTGAAGGAGTCTGCAGAAACAGCTGTGAAAATGGAAACTGCGTTTTTACAAGCACAAATAAAACCGCATTTTATTTATAATGTCTTAAATTCCATTCTGTCCCTAAGCTATTTAGACTTAGATAAATCACGGGCAATGATTACAGATTTTGCTACATTTTTACGTAACAGTTTTGCCTTTGAAAATGCCAACAGTCTTGTCCCTTTGGAAAAGGAGCTTAGTCTTATTGAGGCATATGTAAATATTCATCGTACTAGATATCCTGAGCAATTAGAATTTAATATTTGCATGGATGAGCCTATCCAATGTCTTATTCCTCCTTTACTGCTTCAGCCTTTAGTAGAGAATGCCCTTCTTCATGGTTTGAAAGTCAGAAAAGAGGTTAGCGAGCTACTATTAGTTATAAGGCAGGAAGAGCATATGGTGATTTTCCAACTGATTGACAACGGCATTGGGATATCTTCAGAGCTTTTAAGGCAAATTCAAAATGGTGAGAAAACAGCTAGTCAAGGCATTGGTATCTTAAATATTTCCAAAAGATTAAAAAAATTCGACAACGCTACTATCCATTTTGATAGCCACGAAAACAAAGGAACGACTGTTGAAATAAGATTTCCAATAATTACTTTATAGAGGATGTGAGCAGCTTGTTAAAAGCAGTTATTATAGATGATGAAATTTTAGCCATTCGTTTATTAGAATCCATGCTAAAGGCAAGTGGCTCTATTGAGATTATTGGAACCTTCCAGAATCCAAAAGATGGTTTAGTAAATATTGATATGCTAAAACCTGATATATTGTTTTTAGACATTGAAATGACTGAAATGACTGGACTTGAATTTGCTTCTAAAATAGAAGATGTCTCAAGCTATATAGATATTGTCTTTGTTACAGCTTACGAAAATTATGCTTTAGAGGCCTTTAATGTACAGGCTATAGATTATATTTTAAAGCCCATTGACCACAACCGACTCTTAAAAACAATTGAGCGGCTACTTGAACGAAGGCAACATAAAAAGTTGATGCAACCAATTGAACATACTTCCGTAAATGAGGGAATCAAAATTATTCATACATTACACTTCCATATACACTCAGGAAAAGTTTCAATTGGTGATACTGTATTAACTTTATCAACAAAGGAATTCCAAATTTTATTCTTTTTAGCACAGCATTGCAATCAAGCTTTTCCAGCTGCTGAGCTGTACCGACTTATTTGGGACGAGGATAGCTTTGGACAAACACAAGCCTTACGAGTTCATATCAGCAATTTAAGAAAAAAACTTGAAACGATTCCAGGTCATACAGCTAAAATCGTTATGGTAAGAGGCTCTGGGTATCAATTAGTTTTTCAAGAATAATTTGAAAGGGAAGTTGATTAAGCCAATCAACTTCCCTTTCACTTATTTAGAATCCACTTGAATGTTAAGAAATGTCCAATGTTTGCTATCTTAAGCCAGTGCTCTCTTATCTTTTGTGCAGGGATTTCGCCACTCTCTTTGAACAATCTATTCATCAATTTTGCAGTTCTACTATTTTCATTATTTTGCACTAAAAAGACTGTTTGCTTTAGGGCAAACAGTCCTCCTTCTATTTTATCGTATGCTCTTCAGGGAACAATTTTGACTTTAATTCATCTTCACCAGAGTCCTTTGCTAATGGAACGCGAGAACGATAGGCAGCACGACAAATTAAATGCCCTGCAACGGGTGCTGTCACAAAGACGAAAAGAATACCTAAAATGAGCCGTACACTAACAAAACCGTCATGCACCCAGAAATAGATAAACGCTCCTAACAAACAGGTTAAAACCGATAATGTAGAGCTTTTCGTAGCAGCATGTGATCGTGTATAGACATCTGGTAGGCGAATCATCCCAAATGCGCTAATAACACTCACAATGGAACCTATAAGAATAAGGATAACTGCTGCCCATTCAATCATTTGATTTACGTTCAACAATCACACCTCTTTCTATATATTTTGTAAATGCAATCGTTCCGATAAACGCTAAAATGCCCAAAATAAGAATAGCTTCTAAATATGCTTTAGTCTTCAATATAATAGAGACAATCGCAATAGCCGATAATAAATTAACACCAATTGTATCGAGAGCTATCGCTCGATCAGGCATTGACGGACCACGGATAACACGATATAACGACAGCGCAATGGAAATACTGAAGAAAGCAAGTGCAAGAAGTAATATATTGTTAATCATTAGCGTGTCACCTCCATTATTGCTTGTTCGAATTTTCCAATTGATCGTATAACAGCATCCTTTGACTGTTCGATGTCCATAGCATGAATATAAAAGACATCTCCCTCTTCCGATACCTCCATGACGACAGAGCCAGGTGTTAACGTCAACAGTAAGGCAAGAGCTGTAATCTCCCAATCACCCTCTAATACAGTTTTATATGTGAAAATACCCGGTGTAATATTTAGCTTAGGTGTAGTGATTTGTCTTAATACACTATAGCTTGATAAAAATAGCTCCCAGTTAAACAGCCATAATAACTTGATAATGGAAAAGACTCTCCTCATGTAAAATTGAGTACCATAAAAGCGATGCATCGCATATAGAATACCCATACCTACAACAAAACCCATTAAAAATGTTGAAAATTGTGGTGTCACTTCATCCTGTAAAAGTAACCAAAGTGTTGCGATAAATAAATTTAAAATAAACTGCATCGCCATTATTTATTCACCTCACCTTGCCATTGTTCGCCATCTAAAACTGCATCGATATAGATAGATGGTGTATAAAGTGTTTCAGCTGCATCTGTGACAAATGGTGCCAGTTTTTCTGCCCCAATACCTAACCCAAATGTGCAAACAGCTAGTAATGTTAATGGCAACAATATACGTTTAGGTAAAGGTTTTTCATCCTCTAAGCTAATAATGGTTTCGCCGAAAAAGGAAGAAAGAAATATCCTTAACAATGAATATAAAACAATTAAACTAGAGAAAAACCCTAGACCTAATAGAACGAAATGGCCACCTTCTATCGCACCTTGTCCAATTAAAACCTTTCCTAAAAAACCACTCAGTGGGGGTATACCAGCTAGTGAACACATTGCTATAAAGAACAACCATCCAAAAAAGGGGTAGTTACGAATAAGTCCACTCATCTTATCAATTACTGTTTCCCCAGTGAGATATATCATCATGCCAACAGCTAAGAACAACATAGCCTTAGCTATCATATCGTGCATTAAATAGTAGATAACACCTTGTAAGGCTGACTCTGTGCCTACAGCTAGCCCAATTATTATAAAACCAACGCCAATTAGTACATTGTAAGAGGCTATTGTTCTAACATCACGACCTGAAAGTGCACCGATACAGCCTGCTATAATTGTGAGGCCAGCCATGATGCCAAGAGCTGTGTGTGTGACTTCAGGATTGTTAGGGAACAGCAATGTAAAGGAACGTACAAGTGCATACATCCCTACCTTTGTTAATAAAGCAGCAAATAAAGCAGCAATGGCAGTTGGTGGTACACTATAAGATCCTGGCAACCAGAAGAATAATAAAAGTCCAGCCTTCAAGCTAAAGACGATTAAGAAAATAAGCGCTACTGTTGTAATAAGAGGATTAGCTCCTGCCTCCATTACACGAACTGAAATATGTGCCATATTTAATGTGCCTACGGTTCCATACAGAAAAGCTAGTGCCACTAAGAAAATCCAAGAGGCAACAATGTTGATTAGCACATATTTCAATGCTTCACGTAGCTGAATTTTTTCGCCACCTAAGCTAATCAATGCATAGGAAGCGAGCAACATTACTTCAAAACACACAAATAAGTTAAAAATATCGCCCGTCAAAAATGAGCCATTGACACCTGCTATCATCAGCAAGGTAAATGGATAAAAATACATTTTTTCATATCTTAGCTCCATTGTAAAAATTGCATATAGCATACAAATGAGGGCTACAATATTTGCAACTAACAATAATAGTGTCGCAAATGAATCGGCTACAAATGAGATTCCAAATGGTGGTGCCCATCCACTAAAATCAATGCGCATCACACCCTGTTCTTGAATCTCTACTAATAAAATGACGCTAATGATAATAATAAAGCTCAATGTCAATAAGCTGATGATACGTTGTAGCGTCACATGCTCTTTTAAATACACCAGTAAAATAGCCGTAATTACTGGTACAATTAATGGTAAAACAATCATATTACTCATCAGGCGTACCTCTCAATTCATCAAAATTCCCTGAACCATTTGTTTTGTACGCGCGATACCCTAAAACGAGAACAAAAGCAGTGACAGCAAAGCTAATCACAATCGCTGTTAATATTAATGCTTGAGGTAATGCATCTGTATATGGTCCCTCTGATTCTCCTAATAACGGGACATCCCCTTTTTTTAAACCTCCCATAGTCAAAATCAGTAAGTGGGCAGCATGAGATAAAACAGCGGTGCCTAAAATAACACGCAATAACTGCTTCGAGAGGATTAAGTACGTCGCAACAGCTACTAATATACCTACTAAAACAAGTATTAAAGACTCCATTGGCTACTCATCCTCACTTATACTTAAAATAATTGTTACAACAACCCCCACCACTGTTAAAGCCACACCTGCTTCAAAAATAGTGACAGTTGAAAAGCCCATTTTCCCAAAGATAGGAACATCTATATACGTATGTGCTTGTGTTAAAAATGGGACATCAAAAAACAACGAACCTATTGCTGTTCCAGTTGCAAGCAATACACCAAGAGCTGCAACTTTTTTGAAGTCGAAAGGCATCCCTTTATGAACAGTTTCAATATCATAGGCTAGATATAACAAAACAATGCCTGAGGCTAACACCAGACCACCTATAAAGCCACCGCCAGGAGCATGATGCCCAGCAAAGAATAAATACACGCCGAGTGTTAAAATAATGAACACAACGGCTTTGGTAACGGTTCTTAAAATCACATCATTAATTTTCATGATCTGCTTCCTCCTTTCGTGGCTTAAGCTTTGTCAGAGCATAGACCCCTAAGCCAGCAATTAGAAGAACAACAACCTCTAGCATCGTATCAAAAGCACGGAAATCCCCTAGTATTGTATTAACGATGTTGGAACCGCCAGCCAATTCATAGGCATCATTGAAGTAAGTAGCCACTGGTTCAAAGCGATCATAGTGTACGACGGCTAAGCCAACAATTGTTACGGTTGCACCAACAAAAATAGAAATCAATGCTTTTGACCATTGAACCCTTTTACGTGGTAGCTCTGGCATTAAATCTGGCAAATATTTAAAACATAAAAGGAATAAAGCTGTTGTGACTGATTCAACAACTAATTGTGTTAAAGCTAGGTCTGGTGCACGGAAAATAACAAAGAAGAAGGCAATAGAATAGCCTAGTACACCATTTAGCAACATGGCTGTCACCCGACCCTTTGCGAAAATCATCCAAACAGCAGCAAAAATCATGACAAACACAAGGATTAACTCGTAGGATTCTATAGCGGAATCTTTGTCAAAATTAAAGGTCATGGCATCTGACCAAACAAAATAACCTGCGATAAGTGCAACAAAAAATACATATATATAGACAAAATAATGTGTTAAATTACCTGTCATATATTTATTGGTAAGCTTCTGTGAGCCATTTTCACTCATCTCTATCATTCGATTGTAATACGTATTAAACGTATACTTTTGTGAAAATAGACGATAAAGTGGCTTCCAGCTTTTTAATGTTTTAAATAAGATAATTCCAATAATAATGACACCTACTGTCATCAATAACTCTGCATTGATGCCATGCCATGCATGAATATGTGGTGTTAACTCACTTGTAGTTGGGAATGTTGGATAAATACTAGCCATAGCAGGCTCCAAAATATAATGACCTAATATATTAGGGAAGAAAAAGATACCAACTACCAACAAGCATAAAATAATTGGCGATATTAACATGCCAAGTGGAGCTTCGTGTGGTTTTTTATCAATCTTCTCTGGCTGTAGTTTACCCAAAAATGTACGACTAATTAAAATCAAACTATAGACAAAGGTAAAGATACTTGCCACCCATGCTATTATAGGGAAAAACAGCCCTATATCAGCAATAGAGAATGCTTCTACATCACGAATAGCCAATACTGCTGCAAAAAACATTTCCTTACTTAAAAAGCCATTAAATGGTGGCAGTCCTGCCATTGAGAAGCTACCAATCACAGCAATTGTAAAAGTGATAGGCATGAAAGACATTAAGCCACCTAAACGACGAATATCACGAGTACCTACTTCATGATCGACAATTCCAACCATCATGAATAAAGCTCCTTTAAAGGTCGAATGATTCACAAGGTGAAATAGCGCTGCAAAGCTTGCTTGGGTGTAAAGAATTGAGTTTTCCTCATAGCCATAATAATGACCAACAGACCCAAGACCAAAGAGACTCATAATTAAACCAAGCTGACTCACTGTTGAAAAGGCTAATAATGCTTTTAAATCCGTCTGACGGACAGCATTAAAGGAGCCCCAGAATAATGTAACTAGGCCGATAACACTAACTAGCCAGAACCATACTGCCTCTCCTCCAAAAACCGGTGAAAAACGAGCAACTAAATAAATGCCTGCCTTCACCATTGTTGCGGAATGTAAGTAAGCACTAACAGGTGTTGGGGCCTCCATAGCATCAGGCAACCAAATGTGGAATGGAAATTGTGCTGATTTTGTAAAAGCCCCTAGTAAAATTAGAATAAGCGCTGGCGTAAATAAGGTATGATCTCGTATAACCTCTACATTAGCTACAATTTCACGAATACTAAATGTATGAGAAGCTACATAGAGCATTAAGAAACCCGCAAGCATTGAGAGTCCGCCAAAGACGGTAATCATCATCGCTTTTTTAGCACCTGCCCGTGAAGCCTTTCTATGATGCCAAAATGCGATTAATAGGAATGATGACACACTTGTTAATTCCCAAAATGTGTATAATACCATTAGGTTATCTGAAAAAACAACGCCAAGCATAGCGCCCATGAATAGTAATAAATAGCAGTAAAAATGATGAAGAGATTCTTTCGTTGATAAATAAAAAATAGAATATAAAATGACTAAACTACCTACACCTGTAATCAGCAGACCAAAAATCATACTGAGTCCATCTAGGTAAGTTGTGAAATTTATATTAAAAGAGGGAATCCACTCATATGTATGAATAAAGGTTTTACCCTCGGCTAATTGAGGAATATAGCGAGCGAGTAAAAGAAACAAGATGAATGGAACAGATAAAACAAACCAGCCAAGATGTGTGACACGCCTTAGTCGCCTGTAAAGCAATGGAATTAGAGCAGCACAAACAAATGGCAAAAGTATCGCAATGAGAACTGTGACCAAATGAAAACCTCCTACTATCTAAATCATCTAGCAAATTTTTGTGGTGATGGGCATGTAAAGTGCTAAGACCTTAGAAATTTGTTCAAGCTAAGGAACATATTAGATGTATTCTTGAAATTTTTTAATGGAATGTGGTGGGGTATTAAAGTGCCTAATTGTTTATAAAAACGGTTATTTTAGTTATTTAGTCACTTCTAACCCGATGCAAGCCTAAATAACTTGTGGAAAATCAGATAATTTATACAGTTACAACTCAGTTAATATCAGCATAATGAAGAAACTTGACTATCTATTTAACTCACTGCATAATAGTGTGGCATATGAAAGCAAATTAGCATAGATGCACAGAATGCATAAATTAAATAATCTCTAATTATCGATTTAAGCTTAATCCTTCAAGGGTTTTCCAATACATTTTCGTTAACTTTTATACATTTTTAAGTATACAATATAAATGAGCATAATGCACTGTAACAGCATCGATTTTAGCTGTTTTAGGATAATTTTTTCAAATCAACAGTGAAATTAACAAAATACCAACAGATAAGAGGTGTACATTTTTTATGAAGCATGTAAAAGGGCGTTTGGATGAAAGTATATTAGTTTGTGTTTATTACGGCTTAAATGGCGAACGTTTGATTCGTCGTGGTCATAAGATGGCCACAATGCTTGATTGCCCACTCTATATTCTTTCAGTCGATTCGCAACCCCTTGATGCATTTGACGCAGAGAAATCTAGTTATATAGAGCAATGGAAAAAGTTATCAGATGAACTTGAGGTTGAAAAATTTATTTTGCAAGATAATGAAAAACGCCCCATACAAAAGGTTATTGCAGAGGTCGCGAAGAATTATAGTATTTCACAAATTATCGTAGGGCAAAGCGCACAAAGCCGTTGGGAGGAAATCACTAAAGGTTCGTTCTTAAACGTACTGTTAAAGGAAGTTCCTTTTGTTGATTTTCATATCGTAGCTGTTCAACGCCCAACCGATGATGATGCAAATGAAACATATGAAAAAGGAGTACGTGCTTACTTAATTAAAGAACAGGAGAACTTTAAAGTAGCATTTACATGTCCTAAGTATGTATCGATTGAAGGTATATTCTTCAAAGAAATTGGCACAGATTTTGACAATGGCATCTTTAAATTTACTTACAACGATAAAATGCATGAAGTTCATATTTCAGAGGGCTATGTAATTGATCAGGAAAAATTGCCAGCAGAATTTTTAGCTCCATTAAGACAATAAAAAAAACGCGTAGATACGCGTTTTTTTTATTAGACAGCAGCTGAAGCAGGTTTATCTTTCGGTAAGAAGAAGGCAACTAGTAATAATAAAGGTAATAATGAAACAACAATCATTGTAAAATCAATGCCTTTATGATCCATTAAAACGCCGATAACCATTGCCCCTATTGCGCCCATTCCAAAAGCAAATCCTGTTGTTAAACCTGCCATGGTGCCAATTTTTGTTGGGACTAACTCTTGCGCATAGACCACCGTTACGGAGAAGCTAATCATAATCAACGTACCAATAATAACTAAAAATATCATAGCCGCCCATAATGGTACATATGGCAATGCTAAACAAAATGGCATAGGGCCAACTACAGAAAGGATAATGACATTTTTCCTACCAATACGGTCTGATAAAGAACCTCCGAAAAAGGTACCTACTACACCAAATGCCATGAAGGTGAATATTAATATTTGCCCTAGTCGAAGGCTGACCTCATAGTGATCCATTAGATAAAACACATAAAAACTTGTTATATTTGTTGTATAAAATGATCGTGCAAAAATAATTGTAAATAATAATGTTAATGCGATTCCTACTTGTTTCTTTGTTAATGGAGGCAATGTTGAGACGAGTACACGCTTTTTCTTAGTTGCACGCTCCTGCTCCAATTGTTTTTTATACCATGTAGCAATTTTACTTAATAAAATGATACCAAACGTTGCAATTACTAATATGATCGCAGCCCCACGTTGCCCTAAAATATCAAAGATGTAAGCACTAATTAATGGTGCTAGTGCTTGCCCTGAATTTCCCCCCACTTGATAAATAGACTGCGCAAGTCCTCGTTTAGATCCAGCTGCCATAAAGGAAACTCTCGATCCCTCAGGGTGAAAAATAGCTGACCCGAAGCCTATAAATAATACCGCAATAATAATAATCCAATACTGCGTTGTGAATGCTATAATAGCAATCCCTATAAATGAACTAATCATACCGATAGGTAAAGCATAAGGCATTGGTTTTTTATCACTGATAAAGCCTACCGCAGGCTGCAATGCAGAAGCAAATATGTTTAATACAAAAGAAATCATTCCAATTTGTGTAAAGGTCAATCCTAATTCACTCTTAAATATCGGAAACATCGCTGGGATAACAGCTTGCATCGTATCATTTATTAGGTGAGCAACACCGATTGCAATCATTATTGGATAGATTGGATTGGTTACATTTAATTGTTTATTCATGTTGCCACCTCACTCTTATTTTGTTTAAACATGATTGTCGCATACTATCGACCATTTTGCACAAGCTATAGTTCGACAGCTGTAAAAGGAGTTGATGTATGCATGGAAAGCTTTATTCATGCTCACTTTTGGGAAATGATTCTACGAACAACACTTTCGTTTTTTGCCTTACTAATTCTGGCACGTCTACTTGGTAAAAAACAATTAGGCCAGTTAACGTTTTTCCATTACATTACAGGTATTACATTTGGGTCGATCGCTTCAGAAATTGCCTCTCAGGAAGAAACACCTTTTTTAGATGGTTTGATTTCTCTCGTTTGGTGGAGTGCTTTAACGTATTTGATGACCGTTATTACGATTAAATCTAAAAAAGCTCGCGTTCTCATTGATGATAAACCAACAATTGTTATTCAAAAGGGTCTTATTTTAGAATCAGCACTACAAAAAAACCGTCTTCATCTAGATGAGCTTACCATGATGTTACGTGAACAAGCCATTTTCTCCGTACAGGACGTTGAGTATGCTTTACTAGAAACGAATGGAAAGCTCAGTGTGCTACAAAAAACCTCTGAACAAGTGGCTACAAAGCAGGATGTTAAAGCCGACGTATCACCACCTACCTACCTTCCTACAGAAGTTATTTCTGATGGTCAACTTATTACCGAGAATATTGTTGAACTTGAGCTGACAGAAGACTGGGTAATAAAGAAATTGAAAAAGCAAAATGTGCATTCTGTAGAAGAAGTTTATTTTGCTCAAATCCAAACAAATGGTTCCTTGTACATCAGCTTAAAAGATAAAGCGAGACATTCAAGCCCTTAATTGCTTGTCTAGTCTCGTTTTTTGTTAATCAATTTTGACAATATCTAAGGGCGTAATAATACCGAGTAATCTTTGATGTGGTTGACCATGCTCCGTTATTAATAATGCCTCAAAGCGTCTCCCTCTTTCGACTCCTTGTTTAAATATTTCCTCAGCCTCATAGATGGATATCGTTCTACTGACAAATTTGTAATTCACTCTATTTTTCTCATGCAATAAGATATCATGCAGTGTTGGTATTCTTTTCGGTAAATGATCACCACCCATCTTTGACGCAAGCCAATTTGTGATTCCTACTGTTGTGATGAGCCCCTTAAACTGCTTATTATAATAAACAGGAAATTGTGTATATTTGCGCTGACGTATCACTTTTAAAACATGTTTTAAAGAATCATTTTCTTGAAAAATCAATACTCTTTTACGGAACATTTGCCCCACAAGCGTTGGCTTAGCAAGGGTAGCATCTATGTATTCAATTCGTTCTACAACATCAGTATGTGGCTCTGCAATCACATAATGTAATGATGTACGATGATGAACAATCGCATTTCGTAAGTCCGCATATGAGCGGAGATCATCTTCATATTTCTTCACCAAGACATCCTTTTTCTTTGCTTGATCAATCAGCCGATAAAAAGGCATAAAATCCTTCGCACCTACAATATCTCTCAGTCTATGATCTATTCGATTAAACGCTGTCAGGAAACGATCGGAATTTTCAGTTCCCACTTTTCATGTCCCTTCTTTCTATAGTAGTCTATATATTTTCCGAGTTATTTGACAAATTTCGAGTTACACACCCATTATATTCCTAAGTTATAGAGATTCCAAGAAAGGAGTTTTACAATCCCTCTTGAAAGTGACGTTACGTCATTTTATATAATGTCATTAACAGAGAGGAGGAGTGATTACCTTGCTTACGATTCACAATGTATCAAAACAAACTGGCATTTCTGTTCGAACGTTACGTTACTATGAGGAGATCGGCTTGTTACTTCCTATAGCAAAGACTGAGGGGGGACATAGGATTTACGGAGAGAACGAGCTCAAAACGTTACAACAGATTGTATTTTTAAAGGCATTGGGCTTCAAGTTGAAAGAAATTCAGACACTTATCAATAATTCATGGAACTGGGAAGCAAGTTTAGACCATCAGTTAGCTTTTGTAGCAGAAGAGCAAAAGAAACTACAGCAAATGAAGAACACTATTCTTGGATTAAAGAATGCTTCGTCTATCGAAGGTGGGTTGACAGAGTCCCTTATCCAAAAGTACATTAAGCTTTCAAATCAAGAACGAGATAATAAGCAAGACTTCCGCCAGCAGATTTTTGCAGCTACAGAAATGGAACTACTTAGAAAATTACCCAATTTAAATAAAAATGATCCTAATTCTTTAGAGTGGATTGGTTTATTAGGTCAATTAAAGCAGCTTCATAAGGAAAGTCCTGAAGCCGATTCCGTTCAGTTTATAATTAAACGAATGATGGAAAAAGCCGAGGTAGAATATAACGGAAATGATGAATTTTTAGAGAAGATGTGGACCATAAGAAAATCTACTTATAAATCTGAACAAATTGGATTATATCCTTTAGAGGAAGAATTTCTACATTTTATAGAGCAGGCTTTTCATGTTTATGAAACAAAAAAACAGGCGTTAGGAAAATCACAATCATGAACATAGAAATGTTGCTACTGATTGGTACCTTAGCTTTGTTAGACATGTTTAGTCCTTCTATAATTGGTGTATCAGTCTATGTATTGCTTGTGGCTAAAAAACAGCAGATCCGCCTTTTATTAACCTATTTAATGACTGTTGGTTTGTTTTACTTTAGTACTGGGATTTTTTTAATGCTAGGTCTAGGTGTCATATTCAACCCTATTTCTAATTTGCTAGATAGTTACTCAGCTCGATTAATCATGAGCATGGTAGGGGGAATTTTATTTATTGGCAGTTGGTTAGTTCCAAAAAGAAAGGCAAATGGATCCCCTAAACCAAAATCTTTACATGTGAGCTCTATGGTAGCTTTAGGTTTCACAACTTCTATTTTAGAAGTTGCAACCGCTCTTCCTTATTTCGCGGCAATAGGTATTTTAACGAGTAATCAAATAGTGTTTTATGAATGGTTACCTTTATTGGCAGGATACAATTTAGTAATGATTACACCAGGGATCATCCTACTATGCTTTCATCTATTATTCCGCCGATTTATGAATAAACCTTTAAGAAAAATTCAAACGCTTTTTGATCAAAGAACAAGCTCGACCCTTTCTTGGATTATGTTCTTTGTAGGATTGATTTTGCTTATAAATGGTAGGATGATTTAAAATAAAAAACGGTAAAAATGGATTTTTACCGTTTTCTCTTCAGATTTTTGTCATAGACGCATTTCTTTTCATCATCACGATACCAATGCCGATGCAGATAATTGTCAATGCTAGCGTAATGACTAAGCTCCACCAGTAATCTGACATCTCTATTGTTCCTCGAAATTTTGCAATTCCGTAGCTTGCTAGTTTCCACGGAGATATTGTCCAAAAGATTCCTATAATCATATCGATAATTTGCCCAACAAAGATCACTGTAAATGCACATGTTGTAGCAATAACTGTTTTAAAGCTGGCACTCATCATTAACGTAACAGCTATCACAAATAGCAACCAAATATAGTACGTAGAAAAGCTTACTAACAGTGCACCCACGTCCAACGTTCCATATAGAATAGTTGTATAATAGACACTTGCACCAAACCCAGCTAAAATACTAACAAAACAAATGGTGCTCATAACAACAAATTTACTCAAAAAATATGCGCCAAATGATATAGGCCTAGCATATAGTAATGTTGCCATACCATTAGCACGTTCCTTACTAATAGCTCCTACAAACGAAGCCATCATCACCAATAAGCCAATTGTTTGAAATTGCCCGATAGAAGCTTGAATTAAATCCAGTGGCATTAATTCTGGCATCAACATTTCAAAGCCCTCTGGAACATTTCCAACAGCATTTAAAATATCCATCATATAATAGTTTGTTAGTGGATCACTCATTCCAAGCAGAGCAAACACTAGAGGAATCCATAGAAACTTCCAACTCCGCCATGCTTCTCTAAATTCCTTTTGCAGAAGTACATTGAATCCTCTCATGCCTTTTTCGCCACCTTCATGAAAATTTCTTCCAAAGATGCTGTCTGTCGCTCTACCTTTCTAATTGTATAAGGACATTCACTTAACCGTTGAAGCAACATTTTCATCGTCGGCTCTTCATTCACGATCTCAATATACACATTACAACCTATTACATGATTAGAGGAATTTGCAAAAAGCTTAGCCTCTTCTTCACTGCCAAATTCAATGACATAATTTTGCTCATCAAAACGTTGCCGTACTTCACGTAATGTTCCCTGCTCTACTAGTTTTCCATTTTGCAAGAATAATAGTTGATCTGTCATTTCTTCAGCATCATTTAAAATATGCGTTGAGTATAAAATAGTCGTCTCTTGCTGTAGTCCTTTTAATAAATCAAGTACTTCTCTACGGCCAACTGGATCTAATGCTGAAACAGGTTCGTCTAATAGCAGTAATTTAGGCTTATGCACTATTGCTTGGGAAATACCTAGTCGCTGCTTCATTCCACCTGAAAAAGAGGCTATTTTTTTATGTTGGACGTCCCCTAACCCTACAAATTCTAAGGTTTTTTGTGCTTCTAATTTAGCCTTTTTGGCTGCTACACCATTCAATTTTGCAGCCATTTCTGTAAACTCTAACGCAGTTAACCAAGGATGAAATTGTGGATATTGGGGTAAAAAACCTATATTCGAACGTAAATCATTACCTAGCATCTTTACATTTCCAGCAGTCGGTCTTAAAAGCCCCGTTAACATAGATAAAGTGGTTGTCTTGCCAGCTCCATTTGGACCAATTAAAGCCGTAGAAGTTTTTTCCTCTAAGTTAAAATGAATAGCATCTACAACTTTGTGCTCTGCAAATTGCTTGGTCAAACCTATAACTTGAAGTAAAGTTGTCATGACTGCTTTCTCCCCACTATAAAGTACGCAATTGATCCAAATAGATTAGCAAAAAGAATAATAAACACCCAAAGAATTTTAGGGCCGTTTGTTGCATGAATTTTTCGTAAATCAATAAGTGCTACAATCATCAAAATAATTTGAACGATGATGAGCGGTGCTATTACTGCCCATGGAACTTTTGCTAATTCCTCCATCATACAGATCACCTCATTATTTGTTATACATTAACTATAACAACTTTGTTCTAATATGTATAGAACAAAGTATCTCTTACATCATAAAAAAAGATGTACCTTAATTAGTACATCTTCTCAATTATTTATAAAGTTTTTGCAGCGCGTCTTCCATTTTAGGGCGTATCGTCACCAATGGACGAGCTTTTTTGACAGCTGCCTGTGCTGCTTCTAATGAATCAGCCATTCCCAACTCCATTAATATAGCTGTAGCTGCAACACCTGCACGTCCACCACCACTTCCACAGTGAACATATACTTTTTGCCCTGTCTCAAAGGCTATAGCAACTTCTTGCGCGACTTGTTGGATGGATGATGCTACCTCACTATCTTCATCTGCTATAGGCATATGTTTATAAGAATAAGGAACTGTCTCCTGGTCTTGAGGGGATAGCCCTTGAACACGAACATCTATCACAACATCAACGGATTCTTGTGTAAATGCAGCCTCTGCATCTTTTGCACCGCCAAAGAACAGTTGATCCTTTACTAAAACATCGTAGTCTTTCCCCATATTCTCCACGCCTCACATGTTTATTTTAGTAAATGCTTAATATCCTCATAATATGGTAGAGCCGTTAAAGCACCTGCTTTTGTTGCGGCAAACGCTCCTAATTTGTTGCCAAAGCTTGTACAACGCACTAGTTCTTCTTTTGTTGTAGGTAAACCATTGTAATGGACATCACGTAGGACACCTGCCATAAATGCATCTCCCGCACCTGTTGTATCCACAGGCACTACTTTCTCAGTCGGTACATGGATAACTTCACCATTAAGGACTGCATAAGTCCCGTTTTCTCCTACGGTAATTAAAATAATAGGCACTAAATAGCTATTTAATTGCTCGATACCGTCTTCTAAGCTACTTGTCTCTGTCAGGAAGAATAGCTCATCATCCGTCACCTTTAAAATATCGACATCCTCAAAAAATGATGTAATCGTATCTCGACAAATTTCTTCACTGCTCCAACGTAAAGGACGAATATTTGCATCCATTGCAATAATCGCACCCTTGTCCTTAGCCATTTCTACTGCAGCTCGTGTTGTAGCAAGAGCTGTTGGATGGAACATTGTGCCTGAACACACCGTTAAAGCAGAGGCATGCTTAAAAGCTGCTTCATTTAGCTGTGATGGTTCAACTTGTAAATCAGGTGTTTCATCAACATAATCCTTAAAAATTCGCTCACATGCTTCTGTTAGATGCACATATACACCACTTACTCGTTTTGCTGGATCAAATACGGCATAATCCAGTTTCACACCCTCTTGGGCAAGCCCATCTCGCACAAATTGCGAGCCCTCGTCATCCCCCGTAATTGTAATTAATGCGGAAGGCGCACCAATGCGGCTAATACCCGCTGCAACATTGACCGTTGCGCCACCCATATATTTAGTAAATGATGTGTTTGTTACATCATCAGCAATATAGTCAATAAAAGCATCTCCATAGACTAATATAAAATCCTTCTCTTCCTTTGTCATGATAGTCCTCCTGAAAGTCTAGTCATTATAGATTAACACGAAAATTGTCATTCTATAAAGGTTTTTACTTTTGGCATTTCTTTATGAGAGGATGGATAACTTGAGTCATCCCCTATCTTTGTTATACTTGCCTATAGAAAGGTAGGGATTATCAAAATGAGTATTACAATTCGACAAGCGCAACCACAAGATGCCCATGCCGTTGTGCCTTTAATTATCGACGCCATTGGCGATATTGCTAATCGCTTAACTGGTGAGCAATCAACGGAGGCTGTTATACGAGAGCTGACTGTTCTTTTTCACCAAGAAGACAATCGACATTCTTATTTAAATACTTTTGTTGCTACTGAAAGTGAACAGATTTTGGGGATTCTCGTTTATTATCACGGCGAACAAGCCGTTCACATGGACGCTAACCTTGTTAAATGGCTTGAAGCAAAAAATGCGCCATCCATTGTTATTGACCAAGAAGCCCATGAAGATGAGGCTTACATTGATACAGTTTGTGTTGCACCAGCTGCACGTGGTAAAGGAATCGGAACATTGCTATTACAATTTGCCGAAGAGCTGACAAAGCAGCGTGGCTATACAAAATTATCATTAAATGTTGAAACCCAAAAAGAAAAAGCTCGCCGTCTTTATGAACGACTAGGCTTTGTTATTACGGAGCCTTGGTCAATTATTGATGAGCCTTTTCACCATATGGTTAAACAGTTTTAGGAAGTGAATAACTAATATATGAAAAACAATTTGATTTATCCTCTTTTGATTGTTATTGCATCTAGTAGTTACGGGATCTTGTCGACTATTGTCAAAGTAGCTATGCAGCATGGCTTTACATCAGCGGAGGCTGTATCAAGCCAATATATTATTGGCTTTTTACTCGTAATATCCATCTTTATTTTTACTGACAGAAAATTACCAAGACCGTCCAAGAAGGGCTTACTTATTTTAATATGCGCGGGAATTTTTACAGGGACAACAGGAATCGTGTACGGAGAATCTTTAAAGTATCTTCCTGCTTCTCTTGCAGTAGTCATGTTATTCCAATTTACATGGATTGGTCTACTGATTGATTGTGCCCTCCATAAAAGATTACCAAGTAGACCTGAAGTAATTTCAATCGTTATCTTATTTATAGGAACGATTCTAGCTGCAGGTGTATTAAATGTAGATTTAAGTGACATTCCTATTCAAGGATGGCTATTCGGTTTTACAGCAGCCGTTACTTTTGCATGTTTTATTCAATTTAATTCTCGACCCGTCGAGGGCGTGACTACCACATCAAGGGTATTAATCGTTTCCTCTGTAGCCCTTATTTTGATCAGTATTTTCCTAAGCCCCGAGGTTATTTGGAACGGTAAACTATTCATGCAAGGCCTGTGGAAATACGGACTAGCACTAGGTCTTTTCGGTATCATTTTACCGATTTATCTATTTTCAATTGCTATCCCTAAAATCGGTGGTGCGCTTGCTTCTATTTTAAGTGCCATTGAATTACCAGTGGCTGTTACTGTTTCCGTTATTGTTTTGCATGAACCTTTAACTGCTGTACAAATTATCGGGATTGTACTGGTGATTGCTGGTATGATGCTGCCAACCATTGTTACACAACGTCAACAAAAGGATAGCTTATTAGAAGCACATTCATAAAACGACAAAAAACTCCTTAAAAATGGAATGATTCCTTTTTAAGGAGTTTTTTTGAACTTTAATGAAATGCCATTGCTTACCATTATGCACTTCGCTATGATGAATGCAAATGTAATTTTTTAATAATTCTAACATTAATGTTCCCCTTCGGTATTATACTGCAATATGCAAGTAACTTACTTTAAGAAAGGGGAAGTTGATGAAAAAAGCCTATATTCTTGGTTTTTTCCTTATGTTAATGCTTTTCGTTTTAGCTGCTTGTAATGGCAAAGATCAGCAAAATTCTACAAATGATGCAGCAAATAATGACGAGGCATCGGATGGTAAAAAAACAGAAGTAGCAGCAACGTCGCCTTCAGGCAAGCTAGTAATTTACACTGGACGTGACGAAGAAATGGTGCAAAATGTGATCGATCAGTTTAATGAAAAATATCCAGACATTGAAGTAGAATTTCTAACGATGGGTGCTCAACAAATTTTAGAACGTCTTCGTGGAGAGAAAGCCAATCCTCAAGCAGATTTTTGGTGGGGCGGAACCCAATCAGCGCTCATTGTTGGCGCCAATGAAGACTTACTACATGCTTGGCAGCCAAGCTTTATTGACTCTATTGATACCACACACAAAGATGTTGAAGGACGATGGTTCGGCGAGATGCTGTTACCAGAAGTAATTATGATTAATAGTGATTTACTAACAAAAGAAACTGGTCCACAGGACTGGGATGACTTATTAGATCCTAAATGGAAGGATCAAATTTTAATCAGAGGTGTACTGGCGTCAGGCACAATGCGTACGATTTATTCTTCCATGATTGTACGGCAAGATGTAGATTCACCAGATAAAGGCTATGAATGGTTACTACAATTAGATGCCAATACAAAGGAGTACACACAAGACCCTAATGCCTTGTATTTAAAGCTAACACGTCAAGAAGGCAGTGTCTCCCTATGGAATCTACAAGATATTTTGTTAAAAAAATATACGACAGATTATCCTTTTGATTATATTTATCCTAAAAGTGGAGCACCTATTTTAGTAGACGGTGTAGCAGTTGTAAACAATGCGAAAAACCTAGAAAATGCAAAACTATTTGTAGAGTTTTTATTTGAAAAAGAGATGGTAACACAATTAGCTAATGATTACTATCAAATTCCTACACGTTCTGATATCGACAAAGCCTCCATGCCAGAATGGTATCAGGAATTAGATTTAAAAACATTTGATATTGATTGGCAGCTAATGTCTGACAAAGAAGCAGAATGGATGGAATACTGGGATAACAATATTAAAGGGCGCGGTAAATAGTAGAACGGGTAAAAATTCGGCTTATACAGCGAATTTTTACCTTCCTGTATCATCTAGATTCTTTGTTAGAGAGGAGCTAATGATTGAGAAGTGTCAGAATTGAAAATGTCTCGAAGCAATTTGGTCAAGTGTATGGCGTGAAAGACTTAAATCTTGAAATAAAAGCTGGTGAATTTTTTACCTTTCTCGGTCCTAGCGGCTGTGGCAAAACAACCACTTTAAGGATGCTTGCAGGCTTTTATTACCCTACTAAAGGCAAAATTCTTTTTGATGAGCGAGATGTCACTCGACTTCAGCCCAATAAGCGCAATATCGGCATGGTATTTCAAAATTATGCCCTTTTCCCCCATATGACAGTTGATGAGAATATTGCATTTGGTTTACAAGTTCGAAAATTTTCAAAAGCTGAGATTCAGCACAAGGTTGATCGAATTAGAGGCCAAGTGCATCTTGCTGCTTACGGCAACAGAAAAATAAATGAGCTATCTGGTGGACAGCAGCAACGTGTTGCTTTAGCTAGAGCACTCGTGATAGAGCCAGATATTTTATTGCTTGATGAACCTCTATCCAATCTAGATGCAAAATTGCGTGAGGAAACACGTATTGAAATCAAACGAATCCAATCTGAGCTTGGAGTCACAACGATATACGTTACTCACGATCAAATGGAGGCCATGTCTATGTCGGATCGAATTATGGTCATGGAAAATGGCTATATCAAACAAATTGGTACTCCTCAGGAAATTTATCATCAACCCAAGGATCATTTTGTGGCAAATTTTATTGGTGAAACTAATTTAATTGAATGCTCAATCCAAGCTATTGATGGGGAAAATGTACAAGTACGAACAGTGAATGGACATAATTTAACTGGGCGAAAGCAACAAAGCTCTCCCTCCTTAACGCATATGATTGGAGACAAAGTATTTATTTCTATTCGTCCAGAATCGATTCAACTTGGTACTGGTGAAAACACATTAACAGGAAAAATTACATTTGTTGAATTCACAGGCATTAGCGTTAATTACATTGTAGATTTTACTGCGTTCTCACTTAAAGTAATGCTTATTAATTCTTATGACCAAATCAAAAAGATCGGTGAAGATATTACAATCCATATGGCACAAGATTCACTATACTTTTTAGGGGAATAGGAGGAAGCCAATATGGAGAAACAGTCTGAAAGTACGTGGACGCGAATTTTTCATGCTAATTGGTTTGTCTATGTTTTAATATCGCCATTATTTTTAGTGTTATTCGCCTATGTGGTTTACCCCTTCTATCAAACTTTCATCCAAAGCTTTGCTGGCGATGAAGCATTCTTGCACTATAAGAAATTTTTTGATATAGCTAGTCCAGCAAATTTAGAGGCCTTGTGGACCAGTATTTATATTTCATTCATCAGTGTTATTTGCTGTGCACTTGTTGGGGTAACAATGGCCTTTTTACTAGAACGCTATAATTTCCCTGGGAGACGGATATTGTCTGTTTTAGTTTTGGTTCCAATGGCACTTCCTCCTCTAGTAGGTGTTTTGTCCTTTTCATTTTTATATGGTGATAGCGGGATTTTCCCACGAATTTTTCAGCATCTATTTGGGTTGGATCACGTTCCTTTTGCCTTGAAGGGAATATGGGGTGTCATCGTTGTTCATACATTCACAATGTATACGTACTTCTATTTGACTGCCTCTGCTGCCATTAAGGGGCTTGATCCTGCTCTTGAAGAGGCAGCTACTAGTCTGGGTGCAGGGCGTATTCGCGTATGGACAAAGGTTATTTTACCAATGCTCACACCTTCTATTGTTGCCTCATCCTTATTGGTGTTTATGATTTCTATGGCTTCTTATACTGCACCTTTGATGTTTGGTGTAGAGCGTACTATGACGATGCAAATTTATTTATCACGTACAAATGGGAATCTTGAGATGGCTGCAACACAGTCGATGATATTATCTTTTGTATCTATCACTTTTTTAATCATTATGCGCTGGTATCAAAATCGCAGAAATTATCAAAATCTAAGTAAGGGAATTAGTGTTCATCGTTCAGAGGTATCCTCAAAAAAGGTAAAAATTATAGCAACAATTGCTTCTTTTGTTGGCACATTAATATTGATACTGCCTATTTTAGTGCTGATATTGATCTCTTTTTCTGTGGATGGCGCTTGGAAAACGCAAATTCTCCCGACCGACTATACAATTGATCATTATATTGCCCTTTTTACCGATGAGCGCACATGGCGGCCTATTTGGAACTCCATTCAAATGGGTGTCATTGCAACACTGGGCAATATCATCTTTGGTGTCGCGGCTGCTTATGCTATGGTGCGCTTAAATTTTAAAGGGAAAACCTTGCTCGATATTTTGATAATGGTACCTTGGGCTTTGCCAGGAACAGTTGTTGCTGTTAATTTAATTGCTGCTTTTAGTACAGAAAGTATCTTTAGTTTTAATCAAGTATTGATCGGGACATTTTGGATTTTGCCATTAGCCTACTTTATTCGACATTTACCACTTGTTTTTCGATCAACATCCGCCTCTCTTGTACAGCTAGATCAATCGATTGAAGAGGCATCACGTGGCTTAGGAGCCAACTGGTGGTATACATTTAGACGTATTGTCGTGCCTTTAACATTCACCGGGATTTTAGCAGGGACACTCTTAGCCCTCGTGCAAAGCTTTGGTGAATTTGTTGCATCCATTCTAATTTACAGTACATCCACTATTCCATTGTCTGTAGCGATATTCCAAAAATTATATGCATTTAAATTTGGGACCGCCTGTGCTTATGGTGTCTTACAAATTTGTTTAATTTTAGTTGTCCTTATTATTTCTGAAAAACTATCAAAAGGCAGTGCTGGTACAGCCATTTAGCTGCCAATCTATTAGGGGGCCATGACAATGTTTGAAGATTTTCGCAATAAAACACAGCTGGAAGATGGGATGATATTCCCTTCTAACATCTATCGAAAAATCGTTTTACAGCCAGCTTATGATGAGGCAAAGAAAAATTTTTTAACAATTATGCTACAAATCAATATTGCTCATTTAAAAATGTTAGAAGAACAAGGACTTGTAAAAAAAGATGAAGCAAAGCAAATTGGGATAGCTCTAAAAAAAATTGACTTAAATTATTATCGTTTAGAGGATTACAGTCCCCAATATGAGGATTTATTTTTCCGCATTGAAAATAAATTAATAGAGCTTGCTGGAGATGTTGCTGGAAATCTTCACATTGGCAGAAGCCGAAATGATATGGGTATTGCCATCTATCGAATGACATTAAGAAAAAAATTATTACTATTAATGCGCGAGTTACTAACATTACGTGATGATTTAATCGCTGCTGCAGAGGAACATATCGATACCATTATGATTGGCTACACACATACACAGCAGGCCCAGCCTACAACCTTCGCCCATTATTTAAAGGCCGTGATCGATCAGCTAGAGCGTGATTTTGAACGAATGCAGCATGTCTATAAAACCGTCAATCGTAGCAGTATGGGAGCCGCTGCCTTAACAACGACAGGCTTTAATATTAGTAGAGAACGTATGCGTGATCTACTAGCCTTTGATGATATTATCGAAAATGCATGGGATGCGGTTGCAGGAGCAGATTATATAGCTGAGGCTGCAAGTATTGTACAGCTTGCAGCACTCAATCTTGGCCGTACTTCTCAAGATTTTTTATTATGGGCTACTCAGGAGTTTAATGCGTTTACACTCGCAAGTCCATATGTTCAAATAAGCTCTATTATGCCTCAAAAGCGTAATCCTGTTTCTATAGAACATACACGCTCATTACTATCTGCGGTTGTAGGAGATGCAAGTACAGTATTACAGATGGTACATAATACACCTTTTGGCGATATCGTAGACACTGAGGATGATATGCAGCCTTATTTATGGCGTGCCATTGACCGCTTAATTGGTATTTATAAGTTGTTTGGTTCGCTTGTTGTTACAATGGATGTCAATAAGAAGAAGTTAAAAAATCGCGCTGAAAATAGCTTTGCGAATGTCACTGAGCTCGCTGATACATTAGTCCGTTCAGAGGGCATTTCCTTCCGTCAAGCACATAGTATTGTTAGTAAATGTATTAAGGTTCTACTTGCTCATGGAGAGGAATCATTAGCTAGTCTTACATGGGGACTTGCAAATACACAATCGAAATTGATCACGGGCAAGGAATTAACTATTTCAGAAGAGGATTTCTATAAGACATTAAAACCAGAATCTTTTGTTGGTGTACGAACATTACTAGGTGGACCCGCTCCAGCCACTATGAAAGCTGCCCTTGAACGCTCCAAACTGAATGCCCATGATTTTTATGAATGGATTCGCTTAAAGGAAAGTTCCATTATTGAAGCAGAAAAAGAACTAACAGCCTTTCTAGAGGAATGGAATCAATGAAGCAATGGTTATTAATTATTGATGGTGGGGCGACAAAAACAGCATGTGCAGTTGTTCATGCTGAATCTGGTGACATTGAATATTCTATATCCGCTAAAGGCTCTAATTATCAGGCCATTGGTGTTGAATCAGCTACAGCAATTTTACAAGAGCTTTTAGCAAATGTTGAAACATTTTTGCAAAAGTATCCTAATTCTCAAATCGCTGTAGCTACCTTTGCTTTAGCTGGCATTGATTCTCCGAAGGATCATGCAATCGTCGTGGCCATTGTTCAAAATGCTCTTCAGACCACACAGCTACAAATCGATACACTGATTATTGAAAATGATGCGGAGGCCACACTATTAGGTGTGACTGCTGGACAGGCAGGTGCACTACTCATAGCTGGAACAGGAGCTATTGCCTATGCCTTTGATGGGCAACGAATTGTACGTGTAGGGGGTTGGGGACATCGGGCTGGCGATGAGGGAAGTGGGTATTGGTTAGGGCAGGAAGTCGTAAGAGCTATATTTAAAATGGAGGATGGTCGTGGGAAACCAACAATCTTAAAGGAAGCCGTCTTTCAATCTTTAGGTATACAAGATGTTACAGAGCTCGCTGAATGGCTCTTCCGCCCTTCCTATACCAATGCACAACTGGCCAAGATGGGTTCCTTTGTGGCAAAGGCAGTCGAGCAAGAAGATGCTTGTGCCATCGAAATATCTCAACAAGCTGCCCACGAACTAGCTATTCTAGCTAACGCTGTATTGAAAAAAATTAACTATCAGAATACACCATTTACTCTATATTGTAATGGTGGTGCCATCAAACATAATCCACTCATTTTAAAGATCTTTACAGAGGAAATAACCTTCATGTATCCTCAAGTGGACATTATCCTTTGTCAGCATCAGCCTATTACTTATTTAATTGAACGAACAAAAAGGGCATATGACTGTTTATAAGTCATTGCCCTTTTCTTGCTTTTAAAGTGCCAGTCTCTTCAATTCATTCGTCGTAAAATAGAGATACCCATCCTTTATAAATAAATCCTTCGAATCCTCCCTATTTAGTACCTCTTCTCCACTACCATCTGGACGAATCTTTGTTAAATACGCCCCTCGGGAATAATTACTAAAGTAGAGCCAACCATCCGAATAAACGATATATTGTGCCCGTGAATTTGTGACACGCTTCGTTTTACCAGTTTTCATATCTAGTACATATAACTTATTGTCATCTGCAATATTACTATAAAACAATTGGTCTCCAACCTGTGCTGGGAAGTCTATATCATGATAATAACTATACAGTGTGCTTGTTGCTTTTGGATAGTCTTCAGCAATCCACGTGTGATCCTTCGCCATTGTACGGTCATCTACTAAAAAGTATTGGTAGCGTATTGCGCCCTTACGATCTGGTACTGGATCATTCCATGTCGTATCGAGATGATACCATTGTCCATCCAGCTTGACTAGATTCCACGCATGTCCCTCTTGACCTACATAGCCTACGATATATTTTGTTTCAATACCCAATTTTTGAAGCATAGAGTGGGCAAGTAAAGCATAGCCCTGACATACTCCCCCGTGCTCGGCAAGAACGGTATAAGCGCTGTGTGGGCTAGAATTCGTTTGTTCTGTATAGGAAGTATTGGCAACAATATAGTCATTGACAGCTCGTACCTTTTCTACATCCGTCATAGATTTTTTACTAATCTTAGCAATAATTTCTTGAACATTCATCTCTACATATGCCGCCTGCTCTGGCGTCATTAAATAGCTCTGTTCTCCAAAAATAGTTGCTTTATTTCGCCCATATTCATATCGAATTGAATGTTTACTTACATGGCCGTAAACATAGTCATCGCGTTTGATAGCATTGTTATAGGCCTCTTCTACAATTTGTTCAATTCGCTGTGTATTTCCTTTATATTGAATTTCAAACTTTGGTGAAAAGCTATTATAGTACGCATACATCGCATCAGCCAGTTCCTTGGCATTTGTCACGACTAACTTTGTTTCAGGTTTCTGAATAGGTGGAGCTGTAGGGGCTACCTCCGCTTCATGGACATCTTCTATAGGTAGGGCTGTTTCAATTGAGGCATTATCTGAAAGTCTTGCAGTAACATCTACGATCTTCTCTTTTGTTGAAAGTAGCATAGTTTCTATGTCATCATTATTTGTCCAATCGACCACCTGCTGAACAACAGCCTTACCAGCCGTATAAATAGGATCAATAAAAATAATAATAATGGCAATTATAGCTAATTTCTTCCACAAACTCCTCACCTCCAACCGTCTTCCTTACATTATATACAAAAAAAGCACAAAGAACTCACTTAAGGGTCCATTTGTGCCTGTTAATATTTGTTTGTTGACTTAATTAATTTTAAGTTTATGTTCTTTTGTCTGGACATTATACAGTAAATAATTGTCACTAACCTTTAAATTTGTTACTGGCTGCTTCACTAGCACCTCAGCTTTTAACGTTTTTAAATCTAGCTTTGTCAAATACCCACCGTTACTATAATCACTATAATATAGGTTTTGATTAGTCCCTGTAATATACAACGCACGTTTATCTAATACCTTTGACTTGCTACCACTAGTCATATCAAGCTTATACAGTTTATCGTTATCTGCAGTATTACTAAAATAAACAATATTATTTAACTGATGTGCGAAATGAACATTAAGCAAATAACTGTATTTAGTGCTTGTAGCAGGAGGATAATTTCCTTTAATCCAAGTGTGATCTTTGCTAATTTGATTGTCCGACACTAAAAAATAGTCATAGGACGCCGCACCAACGCGATTTGGCAAAGGATCGTTCCATGTTGTATCCAAATGATACCATTTCCCATCAACCTTTACTAAATTCCAAGCATGTGCCTCATTCCCATTTACAAAACCTACAACATATTTTGTCTCTATCCCAGACTGCTCTAACATAGCATGTGCTGCCAATGCATAACCCTGGCATACAGCCTGTCCTTCAAAAAACAAAGCATAAGCACTATGTGGACTTGCCTTAGTTTTAGTCCCGTACATAGTATTGGATACAATATAATCGTTAATAGCTTTTACTTTTTGGAAATCTGTCATAGAAGGTTTGATAATATTTTTCAATATTAGATTAATCTTTTTTTGTACAGCTACTTCTTGAGTTTGATTTGTCAGGTACTTCATTTTATACGTTACATTCCCTAGAGAATCTGCGGAAACCATGGTACTTTCTATATGTCCACTTGCATAAACGGCTTGTTGCTTAGCTTTTTCAAGTGCGTCCATCATTTCTTTTTTGAGGTCGCCTATTTTGCCTGTATACGTAATTTTTATATCGGTCTCAAAGTTTTGTATTTGCTTTGCAAGTTCTTCTGTTAATTGATCCCAATTTGCTACTGTTGAGTTAGCAACCATAGGATAAATTTGGGAGGTATTTTCTGTTTGTTTTGCATAGACTGCAGTTGGACTTAATATCAATAAAGCCGCACCACATAACAATAATTTTTTCATCACTCATCACCTTCCCTTTGATTCTTTCTTCACTATTTAGCATAGCAAAGAATGTACCTACTAAGCTATCATACAAGTTCACTAACTAAGACTTTTAACTAAAAATATATTAAATTTTATATAATATAAAATACCTAATAATAAAATATAATTAGCGAATATAACTATTTTTTTGCAAAATAATAAAACTCACCTAATTAATAGTGAGTTTTATTTCGATTTAGATTCTGTAATTGTTCAGGAGTTTAGAAAATTATCTACTTTTCACCACTAAATTAACTGCTTCCTGAATGGCTTCGTTCATTTTTTCGCCATCCCCTTCAGCATTCTGTACACATTCCAATAGGTTTGTACTAACAATAACCCCAACTGTACGGTCTACAGCAGAGCGTACTGCTGATAATTGTGTAATGACTGCCTTACAGTCTTTTTCCTCCTCCATCATTTTCAAAATGCCACGTAGCTGTCCTTCCATCCGTTTCACACGATTTTTCACTTGATCTGAATATTCCATATACATTGCTCCTTCTCTTATACTCGCTACGCTCTAATGAGTGATCGTTATTCTTTATCCTAGCTCATTATTTTAAATTTAAACCTAGCCATTACTATTCCTTGGCTTTAGATAATTTATGAGCATTCTCGTAATAATGGTACCAGCGTTTGTTATTTCATCGTACTGAATTATTGAATTCTTCTTTATACGTAATTGCCCAATTTCAACTTCGAAAACTGGACACTTTCTTTTAAGTGCAGCAACTAACATGTTTGTATCATAATCATAGCGTTCACCTTTTACTTTCATTAACCAAGGCAACTCATTGATGGAAATATAACGTAAACCTGTTTGTGTATCCATTAATTTCTTATGATACAGTATCTCGAAAAATAAGCTTGTTGCACGATTTCCCCAGTAAGAAAGAAATGTACTATCAGTTGAACGAAAGTTACGTACACCTAGCACAATCCCTTCAGAAAACACCTTTGTCATCGTTAAAACAAGCTTCACATCTTGTAAAGTATGTTGCCCATGGGCCCCAACTGTAAGGATACCATGGCACCTCGCTTGTTGTTCTCGTATATATGCAAAGGCGGTCTTAAGTGCGCCACCCTTACCAATATTGCAATCATGCTGTAGTACTTGGCAGCGTTCAATTTTATCTAGGTTTTCAAAAATATCTTTATATTTTTGATCACTCCCATCATTGACAATGATGATTTGTGTAATAGTCGTTGCTAACAATTGATGTACATAGGTAATGAGTGATTGTTGTGGATTATATGCTGGTATAATAGCTGCAATATTTTTCATTTCGATCCCCCACCTAAAGGCTGACAGGTTCTCCGTAGCTACGAATCTCCCTTATATCAAATAGTATCATGTAACAGCAACAATTCAACTGATGAATCCCATGAAAACATATCAATAATATCGATTTTTCTCCGATATATGAACAAAGAGATGAAGAGGCGCTTTGTAAAAAGGTTGAATAAGAAATTGCTTGCAACGACGCCAAGGTAATTAACTGAAAGAGGTGAGTACTTTCGTCATGCATTATGAAAATCTTGAAGAACAATGTCAAAAATTAAGACAGCTGTCCTTCACAATATTAGCTAAAAATTTACAGGATGCTAGTTTGCTCGCCATTTCAACCCCAGCAGAATCCTTACAGAAGTCACTTCTTGTATTAGAGGAAATTTTATATGAGATTTACCGATTGGAAATGCATACCGAACCTAAACTCAAAAATGTCCGAATGCTATTAAATAATCGAAGTTTTGTGGCGCAAATTCATCCTCGTCGGATTTATTTATTGATGAATCTAATTCATAAAATGACAAGCCATACTAGTAATGACATTGTAGAAGCCAAAGCAGCTAAAATTGTTTTAGATTATCTTAGCGATATTGTTGAATGGTTTATGAAGCGCTATGATCGTAGTTTCAAATCGAACCACATGTCTTCTCATGTCACAGAACTTCCTTCAATATTTGATAAAAATATACTTCAGCATGAGCAGTCTCAAGAGGCTTACGAACATGCTGTCAAATGGTTTGAAGTAGCTGCCCAGAACGGAGATGCAAGTGCTCAATATAACTTAGGTGCTCTTTACAATCATGGTCGAGGGGTAGAAAGGGACTATCGGCTTGCAAAAATGTGGTATGAACGAGCTGCCGCACAAAATGACGCAAATGCTCACTATAGCCTCGGTGTACTTTATCATCTAGGCCAAGGTGTTATACAGGATTATCTAGAGGCTGCACGACATTACCAAATAGCTGCTGATTTAGAGAATGCTGACGCTCAATACAATTTAGGTGTACTCTATAATCAAGGCTTAGGCCTATCTCAAAATTTTAACGAAGCTGCCAAGTGGTATACCTTAGCAGCCAATAAAGGTAATACAAGTGCCCAAAACAATCTAGGCTTCCTTTATCATAATGGCACGGGTGTGGAGCAAAGCTATGATAAAGCCGTTGCTTATTTCAAAATGGCTGCCTTAACTGGAGATGCAAGTGCTCAATACAATCTCGGCTATATGCATCTAAAAGGGCGTGGTATTCCCCAAAACCAAGAAGAAGCGGCAAAATGGTTTCATATGGCTGCTTTACAGGACCATGTGAACGCAGAGTTTCAACTGGCCATGCTCTATAATACTGGGCAAGGAATGATAGAAGATCATATAGAAGCTTTAAAATGGTTCAAGCTAGCGGCACATAAAGGACATTTAAATGCTCAATACTGTCTTGGCCTGCTGTATGAAAAAGAACAGAATCTTGTGTCAGCAGAAAAGTGGCTACTGCTAGCTGCTGACAATGGCCATATCAGCGCTGGCTTCGAGCTAGGACGTCTATATGTATATCAGCTTCAAGATCCAGCCAAAGCAATGTCATATTTTAGGTCAGCGGCAGAAAAAGGCTATGCAGATGCTCAGTATGAGCTTGGCCTATTACTGACATCTGGAAATGGTGTTCCTATAAATTATAAGGAGGCCGTGATATGGTGGCGAGCAGCAACTGATCAATCACATATTCAAGCTGAATATCAATTAGGTCTACTATATGAACAGGGATTAGGGGTAGCCTTAAATCTTGAAGAGGCGCGCAGATGTTATCGCCTAGCAGCCATTCAAGGCCATGCAGGTGCGCAGTATCAACTAGGCAATATATTTGATAAAGGTAAAGGGGTAGAGCAGGATTACACAGAGGCAGCTAAATGGATTGAACAGGCTGCGTCACAAGGACATATGAAAGCACAATACCAATTAGCCCAAATGCACATTCATGGACAGGGTGTACCAAAGGACTTTGCAAAGGCAGCCCAGCTTTATCGACTATCTGCTAATCAAGGGCATCAAAAAGCCCAATTCCAGCTTGGTATGCTATATAAAAAAGGGCATGGTGTTGCACAAGACTATCAAGAGGCGACAAGATGGCTGAAAAAGTCACTTGAAGAAATTAAATAAATATTTTAAAACCTACCGCATCACGAATGACACGGTAGGTTTTATTAAAGACTGCTATTATCCTTTTGTTGTTGAATCATAAATGTTACAACAATAAATAAAGCAAAGCTAATTAATAGTGTAGTTCCTCCTACAATAAAGAAGACTAATGTAAAAGTGCTACCAAAATTAAATGGATTTATATTGTAAAACCACATGCCTAACGTTAAGCCCAGAACACCCACAATAGCTGTCCAACCATGAATGGTTACTAATTTTTGAGATTTCACTTTGAAGGCCCTATAAAAAATACCCCAGGCAAACATACTAAGCCACCCGACCAGTAAAATATGTGCATGTATCGGTCTATATTCATAGCTACCTGATCCCGACATATGTGAACCTAAATATGTGCCGATTAAAGCAAAGATTGCCGCTAATCGAATAAGACGTATGCTCCACTTTTGTTCCATACGATAACTCCCCCTAGTTGTGTTTCAACTAAGTAGCAGTTTATCGTGTGAACATGAACTTTATATGAACTCCTTATGACAAAATTGGTAGATGGATATAAACCTTTGTGCCCGCATGCATCGTACTTTGCATCTGTACGGTCCCTCCATGTAGCTCAACAATTTGTTTGACAATCGCTAAGCCTAGCCCTGTCCCTTGCTTGGTTCTAGACGCATCGGCGCGATAGAAACGGTCATATGCTTTTGCTAATTGATCCTCAGTCATTCCTATCCCACTGTCCTCAACAAGAATTTCAAGTGAGGCAGATCTTTTTTGTAAATGTAGATGTATTTGCCCACCCTCTACATTATATTTAATGGCATTTGTCAGTAAATTATCCCATACATTTTGTAAAAGCCCTGCATCGCCATCAAAAATAATTTGCTCAAGCTTATATGATATTTGAAGCTGTGACTCTTCCATTTGCCAGCGATACTTTCGTACGGTTTCCTTCAACTGCTCATCTAAACGATAAGACTCACGTTTTACAATTCTTGTCGATTGATCAAGGGAAGTTAATAATAATAACTGTTTCGTTAATGTAGATAGGCGTTTTGTTTCTAGCTCTATGATTGCTGCATATTCCTGTCTTTCCTGTTCAGTAAGGGAAGGATTTTTCAGTAAATCTACATACCCTTGAATATTTAATAAAGGCGACTGAAAATCATGTGATACATTACTAATAAATTCCTTCCGTGTACGATCATTTTCCTGTAATCTCTCGGTCATTCTATTAAAGCTTGATGCTAATTGACCAATTTCATCTGCACGATCAATATCTAGAACTGTATCAAATTTTTCATGCGCTAGCTGTTGAGTAGCTGCTGTTAACTTCGTAATGGGGCGAATTAATGCTTTAGCAAATAGTAGCATGGCAAGAAGACTCAGTACTGTCATAACCAACATTAATCCTGCGAGTATTGTATGCACCTCAGAAAACAATAAACGAATATCTGGTCTTATGAATAGTGCATAGGACTTGCTTTCATAGGTAAATGGCACACCAATTGTATTATTCAGTTCGTTAGCAAAAAATCCTGTTACAAAGGTTTCTTTAGGAAAATCTCGCATACCATGATAGGTTTCCCCATTTAAAACATGCTCCACAACAGATGTTGACAATGTTTTATCACGATATGGACCGCCAAAAAAATGCCCCTCCTCACCCGTTGTCACATATATTTGATAGCCGATTTCACCCAAGGTTGTCAGATAGCTATTTAAATCTTCTGGTTCGTCTGTCTCAATATAATGCACAATATCCTGTGCTATGCTAACGTTTTTCGCATCATTTTTTTCTTTTACAACTTGATGGTAATAGGTATTCGTTACCAAAAAGCCCATACATAAGCTTCCAATCATTACTAGCATTGTTGTTACAACAAATTTACTATATAACGTTTTCATGTTGTTTCCTCTAGCTTATAGCCAACACCTCTTACTGTTGTAATTTCAACAGCCGTGTCATATCGGTTTAATCTTTCACGAATCCGCTTCACATGCGTATTTAACGTTTGCTCATCTCCATCATAGTCATAGCCCCATACTTGTTCCATAATATAGCTGCGAGTAAATACTTGATGGGGGCGTGATGCTAACAAAGCCAGTAATTCAAATTCCTTTAAAGGTAATATAAGTGTATTTTCCCCTATTACAACCTCAAAGCTTCGTCGGTCAATTACTAGTTTACCTACTTGAATAGTTACTTGATTTTTTTTATCAAATCTCCTCAAAATTGCAGCTATACGAAATAATAATTCCTTTGGTTCAAAGGGCTTTACAACATAATCGTCAGATCCTGCTAAAAAGCCACGTTCTTTATCCTCTAGCTCACCTTTTGCTGTTAATAATAAAACAGGAATATCATAATCTTGAGTTAAATACTCTGTTAGTGTAAAACCATCCATTCCTGGCATCATCACATCGACAACAGCTAAATCAGGCAGATTCCCTTCGAGTAAGGCTAGTGCCTGCTTTGCATTTTCAGCAAGTAGCACTTGGTAGCCTTCCTTTGTAAGATAAATATTGACTAGTTGTAAAATATGAACGTCATCATCGACAACAAGGATCTTCATCTGCCCACCTCCAGTTAATAAGAAAAATTTCGATCATATAGAACGAATTTTTTCATCACAAATTACTATTATTTTATAACGAAAATATAGAAATCAACAGCAATAAGACAAAAGGTAAACCAATCACAATATAGCCTCTAGGATTGGCAAGGTTCATGGTCCATCCTACCCCGAAGCGTTTCTCCACAAAAACGGATGGGTCTTGTCGATTCATATAAATTAAGCCGCCCTTCCAATAACGATCCTCATCCACGTCCATTACCTTGGAATCTATATTTGCTTCATAGCGTACTTTATGTTTATACTTTTTCACCACATATATCAGTAATGAACCCAGCAAAACAACTAAGAACAAAATAAATACTGGTAATAGCTTATAGCCTACTGTCATAGAAGGATAGATGTTGCTTAATTGTAAAATTGTTAATAAAGCTGTTAACGCAGAACTTATCAGTAGTATTTGCCAACTCATGTATTTTCGTGTTTTTAGCTGATCCTCCAACGATTCCTCTTTGCGATTTACAGCTAATTTAATTGCAGAACGTTTAATGGAGTCGGTAATTCCCCACATCATACATTGCATCATTAGCATTACCAGTGGCAGTGAAATAGCCGTAAAATAGGTCTTGTTTCTCCATGCATCCGCTTCACCACTCGGCCCCCAATGTACTGCTATATCATTTGGCATGAGATCGTAATGAAGGTATGTGTAAATGATCAAAAATACGGATATTCCTAATGGTACAGCAAAAAAAGACCAAGGAAGCATTTCATCACGACTTCTTGCAGTTAAATCCACTGCCCGTACTTGTTTAATATTTGCACCCCACTGCTCTTGTTTTTTCAACTTCGATACCTTTTGATGATTTATCCAATACAACGCCATACTTACTGTAAGCATACTAAACAAACAGCTTAATAAAACAATACTTTGAATAGCTTCAGAAGGAGCAAATTGATTGTAACTTATAATCATGATGATTAGAAAAACTATCCCTGTTCCCCCTACGAACCGCACATACTGTTTTTTCAACTGAGCTAAGATGGGATGCTTAATAATTTGATCAGGCACTGTGACTCCAAAAACGATAGTCTCTCTTACAATATAGGGAACAACTATTTGCAAAGCTAATGTCATGATGTAAATGGTTATAAAAACGCCAAGTAGCATTTTGCTACACTCCCTCTGCTGGAATTTGCAAATCAGCAAATACTTTTTTCATCATGTGCTCAATTTGTTCAGCTGTTGCACCGAGCACCATTCCTTCTGCCACAACAGGTTTTAAATTCTTTTCGATTTGTCGTAGTTGCTCAGGTGATAAAGCTCTCTCCTCTGCTGAACTTATAATAGCTCCAGATTTTGGCCGAATGGTAATAATCCCTTTCGCCTCTAATTCGTGATAACTCTTATTAACAGTATGCATATTAACACCTAAATCGGCAGCTAAACTCCGCACAGATGGCAAAGTATCACCTGGCTTCATTTCTCCTCTAGCAATTCCTTCAATAATTTGACGTGTTACCTGCTCATAAATAGGTACGTCTGATTGAAATTCTATTTGAATAAACATGTTTATCAGCTCCACATTTGTTATACAACTAATATAACAAATTTCTCTCCACCTTGCATGAGATTCAAATGTTTAAATGGGGGAATTTTTTATGGTTTCAATAAACCTTTGCACAAGTAAATTCTGCTTCTCATTATTCCTTGTACAAATTGCAATTTTATGTTTAATGGCATGTATATCCTTCACATAAACTCTCGCCAATTGCCCACTCTCTACATACTCTCTAACCGCAAGAGAAGAAATAAAATTTGCACCATAGCCCGCCATGACTGAGCGAATGGTTTCATGAATACCATTAAATTGGAGTGCGATATTTGGTGGTCTCACTTGGTATGTTTGACATAATGAGAAAAGATGCTCCCTCATTTTAAAATGCTTTCAAAATTCACATGTTGCGCAGCTATAATGACACGACACCCACTATCAGTCTTTCTGATTTGTTTCTGGAAAGGATAAATAGCTCTTAGATTGCTCCATATACTTAAAAGCTGTTGAAATTGTATTTAATCCTACCTCTAATTTGTTACTCAAATGCTCTCGGCTTACTTTGATAATGCCATTGTATGTAAAATCATAAATCAATTTTTCTAGCACCCTATGTACTTTCTCACCAGGATAAATACCTTGTGCTGCTAAAGTTTCTTCTAGTTGCTGCAGGCGTTCTTCTTTGAGTTGCTGATCTCCTTTTTGATTGCCGTATGTAATAAATGTTTAGACTGCTTGGTTTGGTGTAGTTTTTAGTTTATTTTTCATGATAGTTGCTCCTTTTTTGAAGCAAAAAAGCGTTTTATATCGCTGTAGTAACGATGCAAAACGCTTTCGATGACGGAAACTTTTTAATAAATTTACGCCTTTGGCGAATAACCGTTCAATGATCTCGATGCCTTCTTTAGTGTTTCGAGCCAATCGATCCAATCTGGTTACAACAAGCCTGTCACCTTTATTTAATTTAGACAGCAGCTCATTTAATTGTGGTCGGTCTGTTTTCGTTCCTGTGAATTTCTCTTTATAAATAACAGTCGCTCCTTCACTCTCCAACGCTTGAAGCTGAACCTCTAATTCCTGTGATACAGTCGATACCCTTGCATAACCGTAAATCATAGAAAAATACCTCATTTCTGCACTACATTTATCGACCTAAGTTATGACACCTTTTTACACCTTGATATTACTGCAACAACACACTGGTGTCAAAACTATTAAGTTTTGGCACTGTATAAATAAAAAAGACCACCTCGTATGAGATGGATACATCATTCTATCTATTCAATTAAAGCACCACGCTTGTTGAACAAGGAATTTTGTTTACCCTTCAACAATTGCAAGATATTTTTTGATTTCTCCTTCAGATTCAACAATTAAAATATCTCCCCGTTCTTTGGTGGAAAAAATCTTTGTACCAACAGGAAGTTTATTCGACATCTCATCTCTAAAATCTGTATTAGCATCATTTCTTGTTTTTATTTCACCGATTTGAACATCTTTTGTTAAAGATAATTCTTCAACCCAATCAATATTAGTTTTGTAGATAACTCCATCATACTGAAAAATATCAGCATCCGAATCTAATGTTAAAACTTCTTCGGCATCTATACTGTCAATTGATACTGTTGTAGTTCCCCCTTGAATATTGCATCCTGTTATCATGAAAAAAGCTAATGCGATCAAACCATAGAATAATTTTTTTATTTTCAATTTACCCACCTCTTTTATATAGACACCTATTATCTCCTAAAAGTTACATATTCAACTAAATTTCTTCGTTAGTTGAACAAGAATCCGTTCCGCAACTCTTTAAGTTTTGATATCAAGGCTGATGGGAAAGTATGGGTATTCGCCCCATACATTCGTAAACATGGCAGAGTTATTTATAAAAAAAAAAAAATATTTTGCTTTTGAGCCAAGACTTTTGAATTACCTTAATTTACTAAAATTAACTAATTTATAAAAAACTATTTATATATTTTAATTATTGGTATAAAATGGTGTTGTTTGAAAAATACCTAGGGGGTTTTAACTTGAAATCAAAATCGAAACTTGCTGTTATGCTTCTGTCTTTTGTTTTATTATTTTCTATATTTCAAAACACAGCTTCAGCATACTCTTTAACTGGTTGGCGTTTTACTAGTACGAACTTTATTTCGTATAAATGGGGAGATAGCCTCAATAATGGCGTTATAAAAACCGGATGGATAGACGGAGCATCATCGTGGAGAACATCAACATCGGAGAACGTACGATTTTTTAATGATTCAAAATCAGTAAATTTCTTAACTAGATTCACCGATGCAGATACTGGGTTTTTTGGAAAAATGGTAACAACTGCTCCTAATAACAGGGTAACTTTATTCAAAGGTTATTTAAATGATAATGCAGTAGCATCTGCTTCTGTCGCAAAAAGTACAGCGGTACATGAATTAGGACATGCTCTAGGTTTAGACCACAATTCATCAGGAAAGTCTATTATGGATAGCAGCAGAGATAGAACTAAAATGACAACTCCCCAAACTGATGATTTAAATGGCATAAAAGCTATTTATGGGTTTAAATTCTAATATTAGATATAGAAGGAAGAGGGAGAATAATGAAAAAAAAGAACAAATTATTGATTTTAACAACTTTTTTAATAATAGGTGGCAGTGCTTACTTATATCAAAATAATCTAAACGATGAGGAAATGGCTAATTCTTCAAATGCAAAATCTATACAAAACCACAATCAAAAGAAAAGTCTATTAGTATCGCATGATTTTGCGATAGCAAGTGATTTTTCCGATATGGTTGAACAATCTGATGTAGTTGTTTTAGGTACATATAAAAGTTTTGATTCTTCATGGAATATGGCTCGTAATTCTGATGATCTATACAAAGAAGCTACGGATCATTATATCGAAGGAAAATTATATAACTTTACAGTTGATGAAGTATTAGCAGGAGATTTGCAAACTAAAGAAATAAGAGTTAATCATAGATATTCAGAAATAATTGACTATGAAGAAACATCTGGTGATGAAATCATTTCTCCAGAAGGTATTTTAATAAAGGAACCGTCAGAAGTGACCATTCATAAATTAGAAAATAAGGATCCTTCATTCATAGAACCAGAATATGACAAAAAATACATTGTATTCTTAAAGAAAAGTTTTGATACCAACAATAATATCTACTTAAGAGCAATTGAACCTTATTTAATTAGTATTGATACCAATACAGTTAATAAAGCTGCTACATTAAATAGTAATCTAATTGATTATAATCCAGACGATTTTACAGATGATATAAATATAAGTGATACAACAACTCTCTCTATTTCAAATGAAGTTAATGGGCAAATAACTGATTTTATAGCAGGCAAGACACTAGAAGATTTAAAGAAAGAGATTAATTTTTTAAAGAGTAAATAATAAACAAAACACTAATGCCTTCCGTTTAGAATTGGAAGGCATTAGTGTTTTTTAAAGGTTCAATTATTATCCCTCTGAAACAGAAAAAGATCTGTAAAATCAAATCCGTAAAAAAATTTACGGATGATCCTTAATTAAAAATACTTCTGGAAATCCCCAGGAAAAGTTAGAAAGAGCATAAGGAAAAAGTGCCCCCAACCTAGTCGGGGGGCTAGGCAGGGCAAAGCTTTTTCGTGATATCAATGAAATGAAGAAAGATATACATTTTATATACATTCATATCCATTTATCAGGAAGTATATATACAAAATATATACAGCTAATATGTCTAAAATTCACTTTTATTCTCTTTCAATCTTCTCCGAATGGTAGCTTCCGAAACGCCAAATAATCGTGCAATTTCTCGATTACTTTTCCCAGCATCTTTTAAATGCAGCAACGTGACATTAGAAATTAATGAAGAGTACGCCAAAGTTGCCAAGCAAAATATAGCGAATGCAGGGTATGGACCAAAGGTTGAGGTCATTGTAGGAAATGCCCTAGATACATTACCAAACTTAAAAAACGCTGGACTATTATTTGACTTTATCTTTATTGATGCTGATAAACCTAATAACCCCGCTTACTTGAAGTGGGCTTTAAAATTAGCAAAATCTGGCGCTCTTATCATTGCAGATAATGTTGTACGTAATGGTGAGGTAACTAATGAAAATAGTGAGGATGAACGTGTTAGAGGCGTACAAGAATTTATAGATTTAGTAAAAGCAAACCCAAGAATTGAAGCAACGGCTATACAAACAGTGGGTGTCAAAGGGTATGACGGCTTTGTACTAGCCGTAGTAAATTAGCATAGAAAAACCGCGTAACTAAAAAAGTAGTTACGCGGATGTACTATATAAAAGATGCCTTACTGCTCCCCATCTAAGCTAGTAAGACATCTTTACCCCTTAAAATCTCTTAACTTTTATTTATAGACCCCTTTTAATTCAATCGTGCTCATCTCTCTAAACGGGGGAACAGACCCCGTCACGTTATGTTAGTGGAATAGGCTGGATTGTACTCGAGTGCAATCCTTAGATAGTTATTAGGAAAGTTTGATATGTTGGATAGTAGACTTGTATTTTACGCTAATTTTTCATACCCTGGAAGTGTCAAGAATTCCGCAAATTCATCTTGTTCAATTAAGGATTTAAACAGTTCAGCAGCTTCTTCATAGCGACCACTGTTATATGCTTGTTCCCCAACAGCCTCTTTAATTTTCACAAGTTCTTCTTCCAATATTTCTAAAACAAATGCTAGTGTAATACCACGTCCATCATCTAAGATTCCTTTCGGATGACGGATCCATTGCCATACTTGTGTACGAGAGATTTCTGCTGTTGCAGCATCCTCCATCAAGTTATTAATTGGTGCAGCTCCGTTACCTCGAAGCCATGAAGCAATATATTGTACACCAACACTACAGTTAATACGTAGACCTTCAATTGTTATTGTTCCTTCTGGTACAGCTACTAAATCTTCGGCAGATACTTGTACATCCTCACGCTTTTTATGAATTTGGTTAGGCGTTGTCATAATTGCATCAAATTGCTCCATCGCTGTTGCAACCATACCAGGATGTGCTACCCATGTACCGTCGTGCCCCTCTGTTGCCTCACGACGTTTATCTTCTGCCACCTTTGCAAATGCCACTGCATTCGCCTCATCGTCATTTTTAACTGGAATTTGAGCTGCCATTCCGCCCATTGCTGGTGCATTTCGCTTGTGACATGTTTGAATACATAAAGATGTATAGGCTTTCATAAAAGGTACTGTCATCGTTACTTGCCCACGGTCTGGCAAAATAACATCAGCTTGATTGCGTAGACGCTTAATATAGCTGAAAATATAATCCCAACGACCGCAATTCAAACCAGCTGAATGTTCACGTAGCTCATATAAAATTTCATCCATCTCAAACGCTGCTAAAATCGTTTCGATTAATACAGTAGCTTTTATTGTCCCCTGTGGAATACCAATATAATCTTGAGCAAACACAAAGACATCATTCCATAGCCGAGCCTCTAAATGACTTTCAAGTTTTGGTAGATAGAAATATGGCCCTGTACCTTGTGCAAGTGCGTTTTTGGCATTATGGAATAGATATAAACCGAAGTCAAAGAAACTGCCAGAAATCGGCTCTCCATCCACCAGGACATGCTTCTCAAGCAAGTGTAGACCTCGTGGACGAACTAACAGCACTGCTGTCTCATCATTTAATTTATATGTTTTACCATTGGATTCTTGTGTAAACTCAATCGTCTTATTAATAGCATCACGCATATTAATTTGACCGCCAATCATATTTTCCCATGTCGGAGAAGATGCATCTTCAAAGCATGCCATGAACATTTTTGCTCCAGAATTTAACGCATTAATAACCATTTTCCGATCAACTGGCCCTGTAATTTCAACACGGCGATCTTGTAAGTCGTTTGGAAGTGGTGCGATTACCCAATCACCTTCCCGAATATGCTTTGTCTCTGGTAGGAAATCCAGCTTCTCTCCCGCATCAAGTCGTTTTTGGCGATCTTGTCGAGCCTCCAACAGCTCCTTGCGACGAGCATCAAATTTTTCGTGCAGAGCAAGAACAAATTCAAGAGCTTCAGGTGTCAAAATTTCATTAGTTTGCTCATTTTGTTCTCCAACAATTTTAAGCTTACCTGTCGTTGCTTGTTCCATTAGCTGTTTACCCACCTTTGCCATTTTAGTTTCGTCATCCTCCGCTTTAGGAGGAGCGGAGGAGACTATTCTATGATTATGAATTTAGGAAAACACGTATTTAAACTACGACTTATACAAACTGTTCTGTTTCAGTAGAACCTGCCATTGCTGTTGTAGAAGAAGTACCACCAGAGATAACTTGAGAGATTTCATCAAAGTATCCAGTACCTACTTCGCGTTGGTGACGTGTAGCTGTATAGCCTTTAGACTCAGAAGCAAATTCTGCCTGCTGTAGCTTAGAATATGCAGCCATACCATTATCTTTATAGTCATGAGCAAGCTCAAACATAGAGTGGTTAAGTGCATGGAAACCTGCTAAAGTAACGAATTGGAATTTGTAACCCAACTTACCAAGTTCACGTTGATACTCTGCGATTTCTTCTTCTGAAAGATTTGCCTTCCAGTTGAATGAAGGTGAGCAGTTGTATGCAAGCATTTTACCTGGGAACTCAGCATGAATAGCTTCAGCAAATTCTCTAGCTTCTTCAAGTGATGGTTTAGAAGTTTCACACCAAATTAAATCTGCATATGGAGCGTAAGCTAAACCACGAGCAATTGCTTGTTTGATTCCAGCTTTTGTACGGAAGAAGCCTTCAGGTGTGCGTTCACCAGTGATGAACTCTGCATCACGTGGATCAATATCTGATGTAACCATATCAGCAGCATCAGCATCTGTACGTGCAATTAAAATTGTATCTACACCCATAACATCTGTTGCTAAACGTGCAGCTACTAAGTTACGAACAGCATTTTGTGTTGGAAGTAATACTTTACCTCCAAGGTGTCCACATTTCTTTTCAGATGCTAATTGATCTTCTAAGTGAACACCCGCTGCTCCTGCTTCAATCATACCTTTTACAAGCTCGAATACGTTTAGAGGCCCACCAAAACCTGCTTCTGCGTCTGCTACGATTGGCGCGAACCAATCAAATTGATCAACACGTCCTTCAGCATGATCAATTTGATCTGCACGTTGAAGCGCTTGATTAATTCGTTTTACTACTGCTGGTACAGAGTTAGCTGGATATAATGATTGGTCAGGATACATTTGACCAGACAGGTTTGCATCAGCAGCTACTTGCCAGCCTGATAGATAGATAGCCTTTAATCCAGCTTTTACTTGTTGTACTGCCTGATTCCCCGTTAATGCCCCCAATGCATTGATAAACGGTTCCTCATGTAATGAATTCCAAAGTCGAGTAGCACCTTTTTGTGCTAGTGTTTGTTCAATTACTACTGTCCCCTGTAATTTAACAACTTCTTCAGCTGAATATGTGCGTTCAATACCAGCCCAACGTGGGTTTTCAGCCCATTGTTTTTCTAAAGCTTCGATTCTTTCTTGACGAGTTGACATATTGAAATTCCACCTTCCCCTTTGTGTACAATATACTCTGTTAAAAAACTTTTAATTATCTGTTCCATAACAGGTTTATTTGTTGTAAATTAATATATAACAGACTATTTGAATTTTCATTATTTTTCGATAAAAGATCAAATTTTAAGGATAAAACTACCTTTTTTGACGATGAGATTTGGAAGACTGTTTACAAACAAGGGGGATATTCACAATGAACAATGAGTTAAATTCTTTCGTAAAAGATATTTCACAACAATATATTTTTATGTTGAAAGACTGGATACCTGCTGATTCATCCATTGCTATTGCTGTTGAAAATGCTTATGTTTATTTTCACTCTGGTCACCAAAGTATTCATTTAGAGATAGGTCAACAAGTATTACCTGGGAGTATTGCCGATCAAGTGTTACAGACTCAAAAAAAAACAGATGCTATTTTAGATAATTCCCTTTTCGATACGCCATATTATGGCATTGGTTATCCCATATACATTCAAAATAAGCCTGCTGCTCTCGTCATTGTCCTACCGTCATCATTTACAGCAAAAAGAGCAGAACCATTTCAATTTTTAACTGGAAAGCAAGAGGAGGAATGGAATCCTGTAGCAATTAATAAAATATCTCATATTGAAAGCCTACAGAAAAAAACATGGTTTTATGTAGAGGGTGATCAGTATAAAACAAGTATTACACTTAAAGAACTTCAATTACGATTACCATCATATTTTATTCGTATCCATAGATCTTACATTGTAAATATACATTTCATAAAAAAAATGGCACGTGATTTAACGTCAAATTTTATTGTCACTTTAATTGATGGAAGTGAGTTACCAGTAAGTCAATCTTATCTAAATGATCTTCGGAGTGCTCTTGAGTTTTAGTATATACGGCTGTCCTTTTCCGGGGACAGCCTACTTTAAAATATCTTCTTAATTTGATACAACAAAAAAGACCAGAGAATTTATTCTCTGATCTTTCTTTTGCCTAGCGACGTCCTAC
>NZ_DJAU01000031.1:0-130346 GCF_002429725.1 Lysinibacillus sp. UBA5994
TTTTCAAAAGATACAAAAAAAGCCCCTAACACTTTTCATGTTAGGAGCCTAAAGTTTAATTACATTTTTTCAGGTGCAGATACGCCGATTAAGCGTAATGCGTTCGCAATTGTTGTGCGGACAGCCGTAATTAATGCTAAACGAGCCTCTGTTAACTCTTTATTTGAAGCATCTAATACTTTTTCTGCATTATAGAAGCTGTGGAATGCAGCTGCTGTTTCTTGAATATAGTTTGCGATACGGTGCGGTGTGCGGTGTTTCGCTGCTTCCGCTACCACTTTCGGGAAATCACCAATCTTTTTCAGTAAATCAATTTCCTTTTCTGCTGTTAATAAATTGAGATGTTCTGTTGTAGCAGCAAAGCCTTGTTCATTTGCTGAACGTAAAATAGATGAAATACGTGCATGCGCATATTGTGCATAGTACACAGGGTTTTCATTAGATTGTGATACTGCAAGGTCAAGATCAAAGTCCATATGAGAATCGCCAGCTGTTTTTACAAAGAAGTAACGAACTGCGTCAAGACCAACCTCTTCTACAAGCTCACGCATAGTTACTGCATTCCCTGTACGCTTAGACATTTTGAATTTTTCTCCGTTTTTATAAAGCTGAACCATTTGAATAACTTCCACTTCTAACGTATCTCGATCATAACCAAGTGCTTGAATCGCTGCTTTCATACGTGGAATATATCCGTGATGATCAGCTCCCCAAATATTGATTAATTTATCGAAGCCACGGACAATTTTGTCTTCGTGATAGGCAATATCTGGTGTTAAATATGTGAATGACCCATCATTTTTAATTAGCACACGATCTTTATCATCACCAAATGTTGTAGAGCGGAACCAAGTAGCACCATCCTCTTCAAACACATGTCCATTAGCTTTTAATTTATCTAAAGCTACTTCGATTTTCCCGTTTTCATATAGAGACGTTTCAGAATACCAGACATCAAAATTTACACGGAAGTTTGCTAGGTCTGTTTTTAATTTATCTAATTCTAAAGCTAAACCGTGCTGACGGAAGAAGGCAAAACGCTCATCATCTGATTTTGCTAAAATTGCATCCCCATGCTCTTTTGCTAATTTACCCGCAATATCAATAATATCTTGCCCATGATAGCCGTCTTCTGGCATTTCAGCTTCCATTCCTAATGCTTGTTTATAACGAGCTTCTAATGAATAAGCTAAGTTATTAATTTGATTACCTGCATCATTAATATAATATTCACGAGAGACACTGTAACCAGCCATATCCAACACATTACATAAGGAATCACCAACAGAAGCGCCACGAGCATGACCTAGGTGAAGATCTCCAGTAGGATTTGCTGAAACGAACTCCACTTGAATCTTTTCCCCAGCACCAGCATTTGAGCGGCCATAGTCCGTACCTTGCTCAAGCACCTGTGTCACTACCTCTGTTAGGAAATCTTTACGCACTGTGATATTCATGAAGCCTGGGCCAGCAATATCAATCTTTTCAATATCAGTGCCTGATGGATCAAGATTTTCTAAAATAGCTTCGGCGATAGCACGTGGTGGCTTTTTAGCTAACTTCGTTAATTGCATCGCAATGTTTGTTGCATAGTCACCATTTGCTTTATCCTTTGGTGTTTCTAGGTGAATCGATAATTCTGTGCCAGCCTCAACGAGACCAGCTTTTTCAACAGCCTGCACGATCGCTGCTTTAATAGCCTGTTGTACTTGTTCTACTGCGTTCATCATTGTACCTCCGTAAATGTAATATCTAATGTATAGTTGCCAACGGATTGCCCACCCATTAGTAAATCGTACTGTACATGGAAATCTCCGCTTGTTGCCAGTTTTGTAAACGTCATATTTTTCGTATCAATCACAAGGGGCATAGAACCGAACTCACTTTCATAATGCCCTTTTTGTTGTTCGATTATGTTCAGCGGTAATCGCATATTAACCGCTCCAGTACGCATAATTAGTGCCTTCTCATGACCTAACTCCATCGTTGTGCGGACGATTTTATCCTCCTGCACATCATCATATTTCAAATACAAGCTTCCTGCCTTTTCAAGTAGCTGCCCTTTGAGCCACATTTCATAACTTTCGGACTCCCCATCACTTGGACGAATGGTAGAAATGAGCTTTATGTTCACATGCGATCTTACTTCGTTCGCCATAACGGATGCCCCTTTTTAAGTCTTTTACTATAACCTTTTTATTATAGGATGAATACTTATGGTTTTTCAAGATAGAAGTGATGTAAAGCTCCTCAACAAGTTTATTCGAGAAAATAAAAACCCTCTCCTTCCAATAACGGAAAGAGAGGATTTCATTTTATCTATACCATTTTTTTATAATCAATTGTTGAACTATTAACAATAAAGCACTAACAGTCCAATAGATCGGGATAATCGCTGGATTGAACAGACTAAAAATGAGGATCATGAGAGGATTAATAAATACCATTATCTTCATATTTAATGGTTGACTTTTCTCTAGGGCTATACAACTTTGAATGAAATAAATCAAACAAGCAATCATCGAAACCCCAATATTAATCGTCCCTAAATTCATCCAAAGGAAATTTTCACTGGCAATCACTGAATCTAGCTTAATCGCGTAGTACAGTGAAAATAATATCGGTAATTGAATAATGATTGGTAAACAACCTAGTAAAGAGCTTTTCAATGAATCTGAAGTTAGCTCTTGGATTTGTTGCTGTACCATTCTTTTTTCAGATTCGCTTTGACTATTTTTATATTTGTCTGTAAGCGCATTTAATTCAGGCTTAATGGTAGTCATTAATTCTTTTGAGTGCTTTTGGTGTTTTGCCGATCGAATAAATAACGGCATAAGAATTAATCTAACTGCAATCGTAATACCAATGACACTAAGTGCGTAGCTACCTGTAAAAGAATGGATGAAATGAATGAGGTTAATAATAGGTTGTGCTAAAAATGTTAACAATGGTTGTCCTCCTAGTTTTAAAGTTTAAATCAAACTAGGAGCTACACTTTCTTCCTCATTGTCTTCGGATATTCTAATACATAGAACAAACCACGTTAGCATAGGTGGAGTCCAAGTATTCGTGATATTATAGTCAACTTCAAACTCCTCGTCTTTCACATCTTGAACGGTTATTTTATTGACGAGATACAGATGCAAATGAACACTTAATACAGTTAAAACCAAAGATGCTAATAGCCAAAAGTATTCCATTGTACTGAAAAAAATGAAAAAATCATTCATGAGAAGTGACCAAATCATAATACTCCTCCTCCCTTTATTAAAATTGAAGAAACATACATTTTACCTAACTTATCTACGCTACAAAGTAAAATAAGTTTCAATTTTATGCTAAGGCTCATTCTTCATTTCAAAAATATAAAATGGGGCTAGCTCATAGCTAAACCCCATTCAACCAATCTTATTTATTTTACCCAGCCTAAAATCATTTCCCGTAATAATTTTGAAGCTGTGTTTGCTGTCATTTCTGAAGAATCGTAGATCGGTGCTACTTCAACTAGGTCGAAACCTACTACATTTACACCACTTGCTGCAATAGCATGGATGGAAGCGAGCAATTCTTTCGAAGTAATACCACCACAGTCTACTGTACCAGTGCCTGGTGCGTGTGCTGGATCTAAAACATCGATATCAATTGTTACATACACATTGCGTCCAGCTAGTGTTGGTAGGACCTCTTTTAACGGTTCAAGTACTTCAAATTTTGAAATATGCATGCCGTTTTCCTTTGCCCATTCAAATTCCTCTTTCATACCTGAACGGATACCAAATGAATAGACATTTTTTGGTCCTATATGTTCCGCAATTTTACGGATTGGTGTGGAGTGCGAAAGTGGCTCTCCCTCATATTCCACACGTAAATCCGTATGTGCATCAAAGTGAATAATAGCAAGATCATCATATTTAGCTGATACAGCCTTCATTACTGGCCAAGACACTAGATGCTCGCCACCCATGCCGACAGGAATCTTGCCATCTGCTAATAATTTCTCTATAAATTTCTCAATTTCATCTAAAGAACGCTGTGCATTACCGAATGGTAGTGGAATATCCCCTGCATCAAAGTACTTTACTTCCTCAAGCTCACGATCTAGATATGGACTGTACTCTTCAAGACCAATGGATACCTCACGGATACGCTGTGGACCGAAACGTGATCCTGGACGGTAACTTACTGTCCAATCCATTGGCATACCATAAATTACTGCCTGTGCGTCGTCATATGTAGGATGACTTTTTATAAAAACATTTCCTGAATAAGCTTCATCAAATCTCATTGCTAGCCCTCCATATATTTAATCATCATTTTTCGTCTTCTTCTATTATGGCTTACAGGATTGTAATGAAACCTGTATCCTTTTATCCTCGTATACATTATTGGAACCTCTAGCAAATTTCGATTAAAATCTACAAGGTGCGATTTTTTTGTCGAATGCCAGCATTTCAAGTAGTACAAAAAAAGTATAGATGTTTTTGAATAAAGTGCAATAGTTTTTAGTTAGAATTTCGATTAAAGATGAATGTTCGAACACATACTAAAGCTAAGTTCGAAGTTGTGAGAAAACGAGGTGAAGTCGGATGAAACGAAAAAGCTATCATCGAAAGCAACAACGTGTAAAGCGCACACGCAAAAGCCTTACGTTATTCGTGGCCTTTACATCTGCAATTGTCGTAGCGTTTGTCGCACTCCGCATCTATGTTCAAGTGGCTGGTGCACCGCCTTTAACCGTACCAAAGGCTTCTATTTTCTTAGATGAAAATGAGAACCAAATTGGGGATCACTTTACAAATCAACGACGATATTGGGTCGGCCTCGATGAGATGTCACCTTATTTAAAGGAAGCAGTTGTTGCTGTTGAAGATAAAGATTTCTATCAACATGGCGGTTTCGACTATTCACGTATTGCTGGTGCCATTTTAGTGGACATTAAGGCTGGCGGTAAGGTTCAAGGAGCTAGTACCATTACGCAACAATATGCTCGTAACCTTTATCTATCCCATGAAAAGTCTTGGACACGTAAATTAAACGAAGCCCTGTATGCTTATAGATTAGAAGTTTTTTATGACAAGGACGAAATACTAGAGGGCTATTTGAATACGGTATATTACGGTCATGGCATGTATGGAGTAGAAGCTGCAAGTCGTTTTTATTTCGGAAAATCTGCTAGTGATTTAACGCTTGCTGAAGCAGCAATGCTAACAGGCGTACCAAAAGGACCAAGTATTTACTCACCAATTGCTAATTTAGATAAGGCTACCAATCGTCAACACGTTATTTTAAAACTTATGGCAGACCAAGGTGCCATTACACAAGAAGAAAAAACGCGTGCTGAAAATGAACAGCTCGTCTTAAAAAATGATAGCTGGGTTGCAACCAAATCTGTTGCTCCATATTTCCTGGATGTGGCTTGGCAAGAAGCCAGTGAAATCTTAAAATCAAAAAACCTTGATATTAGTGAAGGTGGCTGGACAATTCAAACAACGCTTAATCTGGAGCATCAAAAAGCAGCTGAAGAAGCAGTAGCCAAAAATATGCCTGCCAATGATCTGCAATCTGCGTTTGTAAGTATGGAATCTAAAACAGGAGCTGTCACTGCACTAGTTGGTGGTCGTGATTATTCAGTAAGCTCATTTAACCGAGTTACACAAGCCAAACGTCAACCAGGCTCTACGATTAAGCCGATCTTATATGCAGCGGCGCTAGAAAATGGTTACACGCCACTAACTTTTTTAGATGTTGGTGAAACAACTTTTACGTATGATAATGGGCGTGGCACTTATGCACCTAAAAACGTCAACGGTCAATTTGCAGATCATGATATGACGATGGCACAAGCTATTGCTATCTCAGATAATATTTACGCAGTAAAAACCTTAGAGGACATTGGCTTCAAAGAGTTTCATGATATGGCAAACCGTTTTAATGTAGGAATTGGTGCGAAGGATAATTTATCCATTGCACTAGGAACGATTGAAACGACATTATACGAAATGACAAATGCATATAATATTTTGGCGTCGCAAGGACAGCAAACAACACCAACAACCATTGTATCCATTAAAAATGCACATGGAGATGTTATTTATGAAAACAAAGATGTAGCAAGCAAAGCTGAAACAGCCATTTCTAAAGAAAATGCATACATCTTAACAGAAATGATGACAGGTATTTTTGATCCTGTTTTCAGTGACTATTCACCCGCTACAGGAATCAGTATTCGTTCACGTATGACACACACATATGCTGCTAAATCAGGTTCTACGAATAGTGATCAATGGTTAATTGGTTTTACTCCAAAACTAACTGCTGGTGTATGGAATGGCTATGATCAGGGTAAAAACCTTACCACGAAGGAAGATACTGCTGCAACAAAGCAAATCTGGATTGACTTTATGGAAACTGTCAACAAAGGTACAAAAAATGAGGATTTCAAAAAACCTAAAGGTGTAGAGGGCGTTGTCATTGATATTGAAACAGGTAAATTAGCGACTGACGCTTGTCCTAAACAACGTCTAGTCTATGTAGAGTCGAAGGATGTACCTACTGAAAAATGTACAAACTTCGATATTCTCGACAGTAATACATGGGGAGAATTTTGGAATATGCTACCATTCTCTATATTCAAGGACTAAAAACAAGATAATTTCGGAAACCTTTTTAATCCTAATACGTTTTAGCTATGAAGGCTCTCGACAAAGTAACTGATATACTAAAAATAAGAAAAGCTTTCTCTTCCCCGGAGACGTGTCCGTGGGAACAGAAAGCTTTTCTTTTTTTATGGTCCGCGAAGTATGAGCATCATGGGGCATTTGGCTTGGGTTTGGGTTGTTCAAATGCCACATAGCGCTCATCACATTCGCGATACCAAGTGTCCTAGCTTACTAAAATGTAAGCTCTGCATCAAGTGTACTTTGTTTCAAACACACTTTCAACCTAATATCGAAAGCGATTGCAAAATGTCACAGATTGTTCAATCATTACGAGTCTATTCGACAAATAAGTCTTGACGCAATTGCTCCTCACTACGTTCCCACAATTCTGGATTAAGTTGCTTAAGGAAAGAAGCTAACACTTTTTTAGACGGTGCATCCATATGCTCTACAATAATATGACGTTTCATGGATTTATCCATTTTATTTACATGATCAGCTAGAATTTTATAGCCACGTCGTTTTTCACGATTTACAACCATCTCACAGGCTGTAACCCCTGCATAATATGGCCCATTTTCTTTATGGTCTATCGTCACCCACACGAGCCAATACGGTTTCCCGCCCTCTGAATCAGCACGGTCCATTGTAAATTTAATACCACGCTCTACGTCACTTCTTGCATGCATGGCACCAATTTCAACAGAAGCCGTCCCCTCTTCTACGTCCACTATTACAGGCGATACATTCTCTAATGAAAGTGAACCGATACCAAACCCTTTATGTCCATCTGTTGGATCGTTTTTTATAATGGTAAAACCCATTTTTTGTTTTGGTTTTTCTTCATTTGTCATACTTAAATATCCTCCATTCTGCTATTATAAAGGAAAGCATATCAACGCATATTTTATCGAAACAATCACTATTTTCGCCATTGCGTATATGCCTCAACGCAAGTAAGAAGTTTATACTTTCTTATAAACTAACTATACAACATTATTCTATAAAGGAGGCAATATTATGCCATACGTAACAGTGAAAATGCTTGAAGGTCGTACAGAGGAACAAAAACGTGCTCTTGTAAAAGAAGTAACAGAAGCAGTATCTCGCACAGTTAATGCACCTGCAGAAAATGTAACAGTTTTTATTGAAGAAATGTCTAAAAACCATTACGGCGTTGCAGGCGTTCGTTTTAGCGACAAATAATAGTAAGTTGGATAGAGCAAGCATCTTAACGCTCTATCCATTTTTTTGAAATGGTCATAAGTTAACCATCTTTTGCTGGAATAAAACCTTCTATTTCAAAAACAAGGATGTGATCTACGACATGAATAAACTGAAGATAATATTGCTCATCACTATGCTCGTCCTTGGCCTAATACTTGTATTTATCAGCCCCATTCAAAATGCGATCATTGCCCATTTAAGCCATCAATTAAATACTACTGAAATCAGTGTAGAAGAGATTGAAAAGAATAATCAGGTTAATGCAGATTATGTATTTGAGGATGTACAATCGCTGTCCATAGCGGAGGTATTAAAGGCTCAAACAAAGGCCAATAAAATGCCCATAATTGGTAGTATCGCCATACCAAGTGTTGACATGCAACTTCCGATTGTCAAAGGTGTTGGAAATGCTGCACTTGCCGTTGGGGCAGGTACCATGAAGCCAAATCAAAGCCTCGGGCAGGGAAATTACGCCTTAGCAGGACATTATTTTGAAGAAAAGGATATCTTATTTAGTCCTCTATATAAAGCAAGTATAGGAGATACAGTCTATGTAACGGATTTAACCAATATTTATGAATATCATTTAGCTTCTAAGAAAGTCATTGCGGCAACAGATATTTATGTAATCGATGATATTCCAAATAAAACTGTTTTAACACTCATTACATGTGCTGATAATGGATCAAAGCGTCTTGCCATACAAGCTGATTTTGTTCAACAATATCCATTTGATAAAGCACCTGAAAAGCTATCAGAAGCATTTTAGAAATAGGTGAAGCCCCTAAGATTTAAGAGTCTTAGGGGCTTCTTCTTTTAAGTAATTATTTAACTTCAGCGTTGCGGCGACGTAAGAAGTATAATGCACCAAGAATAAGTGCTACTCCAATCAGCATTAGTGCTGTTTGATCGGCACCATCTGTCTGAGGTAATTTACCTTGTGCTTTTAATTGAGCTTCTAATCGTTTTGCATCCGATTTAATTTTGTTAATATCAAGTGATTCTGCAACAGCTTCCTGTTCCTCTTTAGTTAATTGACTATATTTATTCAAGAAATCCTTATAAGCATCTAATGTATCTTTTGTAGCTTTAGTTGGATTATAAGGCGGTAAGTTTTTCCCTTGATCAATGACACCTTGAACAGAAGGTTTAGATCCCTCAGTTTTTCCAGGATTGGCCGAATTATTTGAATCTGGATTTGGTTTGTTTGGTTCTACAGGATTCTCTGGATCTGGATTTGGTTTATTCGGATCCACCGGTTTTTCTGGATCTGGATTTGGTTTGTTCGGATCCACTGGTTTTTCTGGGTCTGGATCTGGATTTCCTGGATTAGTTGTAGGAGGTGTTACTGGTAGACTTGGCTGAATTTTAGCCTCGCATGTATTACCCACGATAACTGTACCAATAATTGTCTTACCATTCTCCCTTACAATATACTTACCTGGCTTAATAATTGAATTATTGATCGTAATTTGACCCTTACTATCTGTTATAAACTCTGTTGAACCATTATCTTCAACCTGTATACCATCTTCACCTGTTATTGTTACTTTTACGCCTACACGTGGTTGACCAAACATATTGTTAATTGTCAATGTAAAGGCTGGACAAACTGGTGCAATTGATAATGTAATTTCACAAGGAACACTCGCATAAGAAACTTCTATCTCACCTAAGTAAATATTTTTATCATATACATCATATTTACCCGCAGGAGTTGTTTTAGATACAAATGTTAAATTTCCATCTTTATCCTTATTTGTTGAGATTACTTTTCCAGATTTATCTTTAATAATGACATCGTTACCTGGCTTGATGATGCCAGTATTATCTTTGATTATTACTGTGAAGTTTTCACATTTTGGTGTTGGTTGAACGCTCGCTTTACAATCGATATTGCTTTCAAACTCATCAATTTCTTCTCCATCAACTACAACTGTGTAAACACCTGGCTCTAAATCACTTAATTCAATTACACCGTCTTTTGTAGTTTTTGTAGCTATAATGTTACCTGTATCTTTATTTTTAACCGTTACTGAAGTACCATCTGCAACTAAATTACCATCAACATCATAGACAGTTAATTCAAACGTTTCACATTTTGGTGCTAACTGTACTTCACTTTGGCAATTATCATTGTGATACGTAACATTTACTTCACCTAAATACTGGGTACCCTCATATAGCTTATATTTTCCTGCTGGAGTTGTTTTATCAATGATGAATTGACCATCACTATTTGTTGTGCCAGTAGCTATAACAGTATTACTTAGATCTTTAAGTGTAACTGATACATTTGGACGTGGATTTCCATTCTCATTTTTTACAGTAATTTTAAAGTTAGGACATGAATTTGTAGGTTGGACTGTATCTTGACATTCTCCAGTACCATATTTAACGGTAACAGTACCTAAAGGAATGTCATTTTCGTCCACTAATGTATACACGCCTGCTTGGACTTCTTTACCACCTGTACCAGGTCGCTTAATATCTGATACTTGCCCCGCAGCATTTGTTGTGCCCGTGTATTTTGCATTGCCGTTGCTATCAATTAATTTAATATTTTTATTAGCAATAGCATTACCATCAATATCTTTCACTGTTAATGTGAATGCTGGACAGGCATTTGTAGCATCAAATTGCTCATTATTAACTAATTCAATAACTTTAGTAGCATTTTTAGCCAATGCAGTGTCAGTATCTTCATTTAATTTAATTGGAAAGTCTGACATAAGATCATAGCCTAATTTTGCTTCTTTTTCTTTAAGAATATAGTTTGCATAGTTAACATTTTCAAATACTACATTACCATCTTGATCTGAAATCGCTGTTGCTACAACATAAGGTGATCCCTTAACCATTTTAACTAATTCAAATTCTATATCTGATAATGGTTTTTTAAGACCCGTCAATGTGTTTAAGCCTACCTTATTAAATTTCAAATTTCCTTTTGTTAACGAGAAGTCTGCATCTGATGCACTAAAGCTAAAGCTACCACTGTATTTCGCTTCTTGCTCTTGGTTGTCAGCAGTTGCAAAACCAAAATTTATTTTTGCGTCATTGCTAAAAGCGTCATCTTTTTTACCAAGTACAAGAGTTTGATATTGAATTTGATAGCTTTCTTTGTTTAATACTCCAAAGTCAATTTCAAATCCGCCACTTGCTGTAAATGTAACAGTAAATCCTAAAGAAGCAGGTGTTGACCAACTTCCACCAGAAGAGATGCCTGTATCCTTATTCACAGCATTTTTTCTTACTTGAATTGTCTCTTTTAACAGCATTTGATTCCCTGATGGTACATCCTCAACTTTGACTTCGCCTAATGTAGATAATGAACGATTGACATTTAGCATCCACGTTAAACGCTCAGTAGTAGAGTTACTACTAGGAGCTGTTGTAGTCTGATTGCTGTTAAAACTTGGATTACCTTTTTCAATTAATTTATTCGCATAGTTTACAGGAACAGGTGTTGCAGGTAGATTGTAAACTTTAGGACTTCCACCCACATTTGTCGTAAAGGTTGCCGTGTTTGTATATAATTTGTTCTTGTCTGCTTTGTTACTAGACTCAATACCAATGATATTGTCAGAGTCCCTAGTTTGGTATTTAACAATATATACTTTGTTATTCGCAACCCCTAAATTATTAGCTAAAGTAAGTGTAAAGCTTTTATTATCAGACGGAATATCTAAAGAATATAAGCTATCTGGTAAATCTGCTCCTTCAGTACCATTTTCATCATTATCTGTAGTATTCAATGTAAATTCTTTTACCTTAAATGTACCTGGTACAATTACATGCCCTTCACCAATTATATCTTGAAGCACTGCATTGTTAATGTTTTGCTTATTAATATTGACTTTAATATCCCAGTTAAACACTTGATCAACATAGTCATACTTACCTTGTTTCCGGCCGTTGTTAACTGAGTTTGATTCAGGTTTGTAGTGAGCTAATTTCTCAACACTATACAGTTTATCTGTTGTCCAACTAGCAATTGCTTTATTGCCATAGCCTTGCTCATGAACAGAACCATCTGGCAAAATTTCATAGGCCGTTTTATAAGTGATTGTCGCTGTTTGTCCCTTAGACACTGTACCACCAGTTAATGTAAAGCCATTGGCATCAATAGAAATAGTTTGCCCTGTCATATTCGATACAGTAATATCAGAGTCATTTATTACACTGTCATTATTTGCATCCACTAGTGTATGCGGTGCATTGTGAGATCCCTCTGTAAATGTATCGGCAATTGTTAAACCAGTAATATCTTTTCCATCGGCAGTATTATTATCTGCCTTTACAGTAATTGTCCATGTGATTTCTTTTTTATTTGTATCTACAGTACGGGATTTTGTTAAGATTCCTTCTGTCAAGGTATGTGTAGCGGTTTTTGCTTGTGCTCCAGAACCGCTAATGACCGAGTTTGTCATCTTTGTTGTTGTATTATTACTATAGAAATCAGTTGGTAATTTTGCATCATATGTGATGCGATATGCTTTTGTAATAGAATTGTTAAATTCTAGTTTAAAGCCATCTGTATGCCCATTATTTATAATAGGATTTACTTGATATTCTGTCGCATCAATTTCTGTGCCTGCTCCAGTAGCCGTACCTGTATCATTCACTGTCATTGCATATACTTTAATCGTATTTGTATCAATGACATGACCTGTTGGTAGTGTATCTTCTACCCAAGCATCTGCTTGGTCAATCGCTGCTTGATTATAGTTGTAACGAACTTCCCATGAAGATATATAGTTATTGCTTGTTTTTGTGCCATCTAAACTTTTTTCTAATGTCTTGCCATACGTAGTTGATGCTTTTTCAGTATCTGAATCTTCATAGGTAGGATCAGTTAATTTAATTGAATTCGAAAATTCTTTTGTTCCCTCTTGCTGAGAAATTGGTAAATTCACTTTCGTTTGATATTTAATTTTATATGCATTTCTACCATCTAGTACAATATCTTCGAAATTTTGGTTTAATTGTGTTCCTGCAGCTGTTGTTGCTACACCATTTAATCCCACTTCATATGTCTCGATTGTAACAGAATTTGGCACGAGTATATGACCTGGACCCGGTGTATCCATAATTGTCGCATTAGTTAAATTTTTACCTGCTTTATTAACCCATACTTCCCAATCAATCGTACGTTCACCGTTTATAACGGTTACTTCTAAAGATTTTTTGGTTACCATTTTTTCATTGCTAGTAGATGGAAGAAATGTCAGTTTAACAACATCTGTCCCACCACCAGCTAAAGGTATTTCTAAGTCCTGTTCTACATTATTGCCAAGCAGATTAAAACCAGAAGTAAAGTTCATTTCAAATCCAACATTATTAGAACCAGCAATATCCTCAGATGGATCTTCAGTTATTGTGACTGTTACCTTATTTCCACTAGTATGCCAATCAAATGCAGGTGAAATAGGGGTTGCAGGTTTTTGTCCATTAAATGCACTATTAAAATCTATTAATGAGGCTGGCAATGAGTAGGTGAAAAAATCTCCAGCCTTCACATCACCTGGCAAATCAACCTTGAAAATAAATTTCCCATTTGCTTGTTGATTTTGTGCTAACTCTGTTGTAAAAGCTGGTGGTACTACATCAGTACCATTAATTTTCAATTCAAAAACATCTAATTTTACTGAGCTAGTTAAATCTGTAGGAGGCAATGCAGATGCCTCTAATGGCTCTATTAATGGTTTAGTTTGGTTCTCTGGAACCATTCCATTATCTTTATCACCAATTGAGATACCTGTATCTTCTCCACCATCACCATTATCATTTCCAGTTTCTTCTTCAGGATTAGTTGGTGATGTTACTGATGGTTCACCTCCAAAACTAGTTCCTGCATCTTCTTCAGATGTAGCTGGTGGTGTTACTGGGAGCTCACCCTCGTCTCCTAAATTAGTTCCAACGTCTTGGCTAGACTCATTTGAAGGAGTCACAGGTGGTTGACTCTCGTCGGCAAACACTGAAATTGGTGAAAGTACTGTTTGAAATACAAGTAGCAATATAATAATCGCTATGTTTAATTTTTTCATGTTTCTCTCCTTTTTTAGTTAGAGAGATACCTGATACTGTTTGCTACAAAGATTGATCCTTTCAGTTTTAGGAAAGGAATGAACAAACAATAGGTCACTCTCTCTTTCCTTTAATTCTTATGGAAACATCTCAAATAAAACTCAACCATTATCTTAATATAGGTCATTAGAATCACTCAAATATGTTTCCACATATCTTCACGGCACTTTTGTATCACAACAATCAATTTGCACCACCTCCATTTCAAAATTATTGATTAATTATATCTAATTCAACTTAACAGTTTCTAAACAATTATCTAAAAATAATAAAGCAGTAAANNTTTACTGCTTTATTATTTTTAAAATTTATATTTATTTATTGTCTTTCCTTAATAACATTAATATTTGTTTTTTTACAGTTGAGTTTGTTGAATCGTCCTCTAAGAAATCTAATGGGAAATAGATTTTATGATCTCGTTTCATACGCCCTGAGATAGCATCCACAATAATGGATTCACGTGAAAGCTCCCGTAGCTCACCATTTTTCATTTCTAAAAAAATTGGTACACGCACTTCTTCCTCTCCTGGTCTATAAAAATCATATGGCAGATCTGCTGTTGTATCATGTACAAGATAATAATCGGGGTCTAATCCTGCCTTTTTGAAAAGCTCTTGGAGTTTTTGATATTTATTGAGCTCTACTCCAGGGTCTAAATCAATGTATTGAAATAGCTTACGATTCACAAAGCGGCGGCTTAAATCACTTAGAATGGCATCCTCCTCTTGCATCCATAACTGAAAATATGTAAAAAGTATACTCTCGTCTAACGCAAGATAATCCTCTAATGTAATAACATTTCGGAAAAATGCTAGGAAATGAGTAGGCTCATGCTTAAATGTATAGCCCGCTAAGCTTAATTGTTTTACTCTTTTTAATATATTATTTAAAATTACCTCTGCACTTCGTGAAACAGGATGGAAATAAATTTGTAAGTACATTTGATAGCGACTCATTATATAGTCTTCCACCGCATGCATGCCTGTTGCTTTGATTACTACTTGGTTTTTTCTTGGACGCATTACTCTTAAAATCCGTTCCATATCAAAATGACCGTAGCTTACACCTGTAAAATAAGCATCACGTTGTAAGTAATCCATACGATCTGCATCAATTTGGCTCGAAATTAAACTAATTACTTGCTTATTTGGATATGTCTTTTCAATTACTTGGGATACCTTTTCAGGAAAATCAGCTGCCACTTTTTTTAAGATCGCATTTACTTCCGTATCTCCCAACAAAATTTGCCTTGTAAAATATTCATGATCAAGCTCAAATACATTTTCAAAGGCATGGGAAAATGGGCCATGACCTAAATCATGTAAAAGGGCTGCACATAACACTAATAATCTTTCACTTTCATCCCAATCTGGACGCCCTACAAAGATATCATCTACTATGCGACGTACAATTTCGTAAACCCCCAGAGAATGACTAAAGCGACTATGCTCTGCTCCATGAAATACTAAAAATGTGGTACCTAGTTGACGAATTCTACGTAAACGCTGAAATTCTCTTGTACCCACTAAATCCCATATCACTTGATCTCGAACATGTACATAACGGTGTACTGGATCTTTAAATACCTTTTCTTCTTCTAATTTAGCGTTTGCATATGTCATTTGGATAGCACCCCCATTTTGTTATAGTTCTATTATATGCGATAAATCTAGGACTAGCATACTTATTGCCATTTTTCTATAGATATTAACAACCTATTTCGATTACCTTTATCATTATTTTTATATTTATATTGGTCTAATTTCTCAACATATAAAAAAGCAAAACAAAAACTATCCCCCAAGTAGAGATAGCTTTTAGTTTTACTTTTTTAATTTTGCTAAAACCTTTTCCATTAGTTCATCTTCTGTTAATGCAGCAACAGGTCGGCTATTTACAAAGGTAAATGTCTTTTTGCGTCCTGGACCACAGTAAGAATGACAGCCAATTTCGATGGTTGCATCAGGATCGATTTCCTTTAATTTTGGAATTAACGTTTTTAAGTTAACGGCCTGACATTCATCGCAAACTTTAAATTCGTTTGCCATTTTGTCAACAACCCTTTCTATATAGTATTTTTCAAACATAATCTCGCTCTATTGCACACATGACTTTCACATATTTAAGTATGCAGCATGTGCGCAAACCTACATCGGGTATTGTATCGTACTTTTCCCCTTCTATTCAAGCATAATTCCTTCTACATAGATGAATAAAAGGTTAAAAGATTGGTCATGCTAGTCTTAAATAACAAGTTCCAGATAAAGGTGGGAGGATTTTAATATGAGTAAAGTAAGACAAGATGCTTGGTTAAAAGAAAACGATGAATTACTAGCAGAGGCTGTAATCCGTCATGTAACAGAAGGAAGCACACAGCTTAATGCCTTTGAGGAAGCAGGCGATGCATTAAATCGTACTGCAGCAGCCTGTGGTTTTCGTTGGAATGCCGTTGTTCGTAAAGAATACGAGGAACAATTAGCAGAAGCTAAAAAGGAAAGAAAAGAGAGAATGCGAGTGTTGGGAGCGCCAGCAAGACGCCGTGCTTCTAGTATGTTTACCGTAAATAATAGTGCTGCAGAAGGAAAATCAATTCCGCTATCTGCCCTTTCTCTTGATATTGTCATAGCTTATTTACTACGTTTACAGCATTCTGGTGAAGTAGGAAATGAATCTTCAAAATGGCGACAACTTGTACATGTAACATCTGAGAAAAATAAAAAACTAGAGAAAACCATTACAAAACTAGAAGAGGAAAATCGAGCGATTCGCAAAGATTACGAGCAATTTGTACAAATTATGAATCGTGCTAGACGTCTTGTTACGCTTGATGAAGAGGAAGAGCGAATTGCACCTGTTTTTAAAATGGAGAAGAACGGAAATCTTGTAACTAGCAGTTCTATTTATCAACCAGAAAATGGCGATGCGCTAAATTAGCCGCATCGCTTTTTCTGTTTCATATAATCAACCAGCTTACTTACGTTCAAGCATTTTGGTGTTGCGCTCAAAAACGCGCTGTAAATAAAAACCATACAACGTTAATTCTTCGTCGTAAAAGGACTGTGGACGTACTTCCTCGGCCCACTGATTAAGTAGTTGCTGAAGACGAATAACAACCGCTTCTACTGTTAAATGGGGGTCCACAAGCTCCGATAGCGAAGCCATGACTTCTGGCACGATTTGAGGGTAAGCGAATTTTGTTTCCTCTTGTTGCAAGCTCTCTTCATAAAAGTCACGGATAAGTGCCGCGCGTTGTGAGCCACTCCCCTCAATACATAAATAAATTTGCACTGCCACCCCTTGACGTAAGCGTCTTTGTGAAATACCAGCAAATTTTTTCCCATCAATACTTAAATCATAAGAACCTGGGCAATAAGAGCCCACTATTTCATAAGCCTCAATTTTTTCAGCTACTTCTGAGAACAATCCCTTCACAAGGTCTACCATTACATCATAGCCATCGTTTATACTGAGCGACTCTTTTTGTTCAGACAATACAATGGAAATATTAAGAATCCCTTCATCTAGCACAACCGCTAGTCCACCAGAATTACGAACAATAGGATGATAGCCTCTAGATTCTAGTAATTCCATACCTTGCTGAACATAAGGTAAACGATGGTCTTGAATACCTAGCACAACAGATGCCTCATGAACCCATGTACGAATTGTTGGAGGAGACATCAATTGGCCAACTAATTGGCACAATGTATCGTCCGTCGCAAAAGATTCAAGCGGTGATCTTTGCTTCGCACTAATGGATTGATCATAATAACGCCAAATTGGTTGTTGTAAAATATGTTTCATTTTGGAACTCCTCTTATTACATCTCTTCTCTTTAGAATACATGATCTTTAGATGGTGTCAAATTCGTGAATTACTATCATGAACTTAGGGTTTTTGTACAAACTATGATAAACTAATTTTTGAATGGTATTCACTTATAAAGGAGTGTTTTCAATAATGAATGAAGCAGCAATTACGTTAGATGGTTGGTACGCTTTACATGATTTCCGCTCAATTGATTGGGCATCTTGGAAACTTGTATCTGCTGAGGAACGTCAAGCAGCAGTAGAGGAATTTATTGCTTATTTAGAAAAACTGAACGAAGCAGACGTAGCTAAAACAGGTGCTCATGCTTTCTATGCAATCGTTGGTCAAAAAGCTGACTTTATGATTATGACATTGCGTGAAACAATGGATGAGCTACAAGAGCTTGAAGCAGAATTCAATAAATTAGCTATTGCAGATTTTACAATTCCTACATATTCTTATGTATCTGTGGTAGAGCTTTCAAACTATTTAGCTGGCGAATCAAATGAAGATCCTTACCAAAATCCACATGTACGTGCGCGTCTATATCCTGAACTTCCGCGCGCTAAATATGTATGCTTCTATCCAATGGATAAACGCCGTCAAGGGAACGACAATTGGTACATGCTATCAATGGATGAGCGTAAATCATTAATGCGTTCACATGGAATGATTGGTCGCGGCTATGCTGGTAAAGTAAAACAAATTATCACTGGCTCTGTAGGCTTCGATGATCACGAATGGGGCGTAACTTTATTTGCTGATGACGTACTGCAATTCAAAAAATTAGTATATGAAATGCGCTTTGACGAAGTGTCAGCACGCTATGGCGAATTCGGGGAATTTTTCGTCGGAAACCTTCTTGATAAAGAAAAATTGGTTAAATTCTTAACTGTTTAATATCTAATTAAAAATGCGAGTCCGTCAATATGGACTCGCATTTTTAAATTTCGTTTTCTTCTGCATTCTCGGATTCGAATATTAAAATAATAATATGAATAAAAATCCCAGTTAGAATCATAAGAAAAACTAAATACCAATTATATGGTTGATGATAATATTCTGCTATTCCAACTGCCAGAAAAGCGCTGATGATGATCGCTACAAACATACTAAAAATACGCATGGAAACGCTCCTTCATAAAAGCAAAAATAAAGTCAATTTTAGTATGTCACGCTATATTTTTAATATACTTACTAGGCAAGAATAATTATGTCTTATTGGATATCAGCTAAAACAAGCATTGTAAAGGCATTTTTCCTGAAGCTCTGCTTTCCACACTATTACTCACAATATAAAAAAGTGCCATCTTTTAGCGATGACACTTTCTTAACCTCAACACGTTTCTTCTATATACCTCATTAAGAGCTCTCGTTCTTTACTTTTAAAATTAAGATAACCGTTTGAATAAAAAAACCAATCACTATAATAACAATAAAGAGATACCAGTGGAGCGGCTGTCCATAAAACTCCCCTAATAGAAAAGCCAGTACTGCACTTAATAAGATCCCAAACCAAACGCCAATTTCCATAAGCCATCACCTCACATGTATTAGATACACATGCAATTCATTGATCTCACGTTCCCCTAAATCTATTTTTTTCTATTTACCCTTTTTGCTATAAAAACTATCGGCCCTTGCAGGATTTGAAGTATTTTCTACGTACTTGTCGTTATTACTACTATATGCATAGTAACTTTAATATGTGATTGTCTTTCTTAACAAAATTGAACATGACTACTATACCTTCGTGCATATACTGTCTGCGAGGAGGTATGAAAATCGCTGTTATTAAGACGAATGATGCACAGACAGCCCTACTTGCAAGACTAATGCGTGCCGAAGCAGAAGGCGAAGGAGAGTTAGGTATGCTGATGGTTGGGAATGTTGGCGTTAATCGTGTAAGAGGTGATTGTTTAGATTTTGGTGATATTCGAACAATTGAACAAATGGTTTATCAGCGTCCGGGAGGCTTTGAGGCAACACAAAAGGGTTATTTTTATCAAAGAGCACGTGATCAAGATATCCGGTTAGCTAAAAGAGTAATTCAGGGTGAAAGATTTCATCCAGCTACTCGCTCTTTGTGGTTTTTCATGCCAGCAGGTGATTGTCCTGCACAATGGTATGGCCAATGGAATACTGGCAGGTTCAAATCCCATTGTTTTTTCTCGCCAACTGAACAAGATTGTCCTCAAATTTAAAAAGAAAGTAGGTTGATAATTGATGATGCCTTATTATTGGACACCAACAACGCAACAACAAATGACTCCTCCTCCAGTCACACTTCCGAGCGGACGACCACCTGGCCGTGAGGAGTCCTATATAGAAAATATTTTACGTTTGAACCGTGGAAAACCAGCTACCTTCCATTTTTCTTTTGAGCACGCAGTAGAGCAGGGAAAAAACACAAAAACTGTTCGTGGTGTGGTAGAAGCAGCTGGTCGAGATCATGTCATTATTCGTGAGCTTAAGTCTAATCATCGTTTTCTTTTCCCTATGATTTATTTCGATTTTGCTGAGTATGATGAGGAAATGGCTTACTTTAATCAAAATCCATAATTCTATCTCTAAGTAAAAATCCGCAATACACTCACTGACCAAAAGTCGATGGGCGTATGCGGATTTTTATCATTCGCTATGTTCAATTTTCTTTTAAATACGTTAAGGTTGCTTTACCTAAGGTTTTTGCTGCAATTAGCATAGCACGTTCATCAAAATCAAAGCGTGCATGATGATGCGGGTAGGCCGTTTCCCATTCTGGCTTTTTAGCTCCTGTGAAGAAAAATGTGCCTGGTACTTTTTCTAAATAATACGCAAAATCTTCCCCAATCATAAATGGCGGACATGTTATTACTTGATCTACCCCTGGTACAGTCGACGCCAATTGTGCCAAAAACTCGGTTTCTCTCTGATGGTTATAAACAGGTGGATAACCCCTTGTGTAACGATATTCGTAACTTGCCCCAAATGCCAGACAAGTCGCATTTAATACTGCTTCTAACTCTTGTTCCATTTGTATGCGTACTTCTTCTTCAAATGTACGAATTGTCCCCGCTAAAACTACCCGATCAGCTATAACGTTAAACGGATTAATTGCCTCAAAATGACCGATTGTTAAAACAGCTGATTTCAATGGGTCAATTCGTCTTGAAACAAGCTGTTGAGCATTAACGACAAATTGGGAGGCTAGGGTAACTGCATCAATAGAATGATGAGGCTCTGCGCCATGACCACCCTTTCCTTGTACCGTTATTTCTACTTTATCCGCGGCAGCCATGATGGCTCCATCTTTCACTAATATTTCTCCTAATGGTGTAGGTGCCCATAAATGTGTACCAAAAATAACATCTACACCTTCTAAACAACCATCCTCAATCATCGGCTTAGCTCCACCTGGAGCCACTTCCTCTGCATGCTGATGAATAAATACGACATTGCCTTCAATTTGGTCCCTCATCGCATTCAATGCCTTAGCTAGCCCAAGCAATGTAGCTGTATGTCCATCATGTCCACATGCATGCATTTTTCCAGCTATTTTAGATTTGTAAGGTACATCATTTTCTTCTTGAATCGCTAATGCATCGAAGTCAGCTCGTAAAGCCACCGTTTTGCCCGGCTTTCCGCCACGTAATATCGCTACGACACCACGTCCTCCCACTCCTTCCCGAACCACATGACCCAATTCTCTATGAAAAGTAGCTATATAGGATGGCGTTTCGACTTCTTCAAAGGATAATTCAGGGTATTCATGTAAATGGCGACGAATCCCTACCATCTCATTATAGTTAGCATCCAGTAATGTAAATAGTTTTTCCATACTACGTAACCTCACTTTTGGTATTTTCGAAATATTGCAAGTAATATTAGTAGTGTACTATAAATTCTTACAAAATGGATAGGATTTAAATCCCTTTCTTTGAAAGATGACTCATAACAAAGAAAAACCCCCCTACAAATAATGTAAGAGAGTCAGCTTAAAATTAGCGAGCATGCTTGAGAGCAGTTAAAATAATAAGTAGCCATCCAGCTAAAAATAGTACGCCACCAATTGGTGTAATAGCTCCTAATACTTTAATACCACTTATCGCCAGAACATATAAGCTCCCAGAAAAGAAAACAATACCAAGGTTAAAGAAAATACCTGCTAGATTTAATTGTTTCACTTCACCTAATAGTTTAGAGCTCATTAACAGACCAATGATTAGTAATCCTGTAGCGTGAAACATTTGATATTGAACAGCCGTTTCCCAAATACCTTGACTATATTCATCTAAAATTTCCTTTAAAGCATGTGCACCAAATGCACCGAATGCTACTGCTAATAGGCCATGAAGAGCACCTGTCACGATAAATCTTTTCATTTTCGTTACCCTACCTTTAAAATGGATTAAAAATCAAAAATGGAATCGCCATTGGCTCCATCTTCTTCAATCTTTGCTGTATATAAAGTGGATGGTTTTGACTCTGATACAAGCATTTGCGGTACATGCTTATGAGGAGTGATAGATGGTGCATCACTTGAAGAATCTAACACCACATCACATAATGCTCGAATGGCTGTAAGTGCCTCACGAATTTGCTGATCATTTACCGCATTTTTTGCGTAAGATAATTGTTTTTCAAGTTGCTGTATAACGGCTTGATAAGAAATCATTACATTCTCCCACTTTCTACTTTTCGTACGAATTTTAAACAATCTACACCCGAGGATTGCTTCACAACAACGGATGGTATTTGCTTTGTTTTAAAGCCATAAGCTGCACATGCTCGTGGGTTTTGAGGGTCCCAGGTTACTTTAAAAAATTGACACTTAAAACAATTCACCTTCATCAATGTCCCTCACTTTCTTCTATATTAAATGTAACATGATTGCTAAAGCGTATAAAGCAAACGATTTGTGCCAATCTATGCTAAACACCAATCAATCGGCTGCTTGCCCCACTCCACTAATTGTTGATTTATCTTTGAATAAGGTTTACTACCAAAGAATCCTCGATAAGCACTTAATGGACTTGGGTGTGGCGCTTCGAGTATGACATGTGGTGTTTTATATTTTCGGATTAATTGCTTTTTGCGTTGCGCTGGTTTGCCCCACAATACAAAAATTAGTGGTTCTTCCCTTGCAGCTAATAGATCGATAACAGCATCGGTAAATTGCTCCCACCCTCGTTCTTTATGGGAATTCGCTTGTCCTGCTCGAACTGTAAGCACCGTATTTAATAGCATAACACCCTGTTCAGCCCACTTTGTTAGCGTTCCATTTTGAGGAATTGGACAGCCTAAATCATCCTGTAGCTCTTGAAACATATTCCGTAAGCTAGGAGGATGTGGAATACCTGGTTTAACAGAAAAGCTTAGCCCATGCGCTTGATTAGCCCCATGATAAGGGTCTTGTCCCAAAATAACAACCTTCACATCATGATATGCTGTTGTATAGAATGCGTTCATCACATCATTGATTGGTGGATAAATAGTTTGTGTCGAATATTCATTTGCGACAAATTGACGTAGTTTTTTATAATATGGTTTTTCTAATTCTTCTTTGAGTACTTCTTGCCAATCATTCGGGAATACTTGTTTCATCGTTCTTTAAGCCCCTTTCTCTTCTTACAACGGTACAAAAAATTAAAGATGAATTCAAGCATCAGTTGAAACTGACCATATAAAAATATAGTATTCTGGCTATTTTTATAGAATCAGAATCGGACTATACTAGATGTTAATTTTATAACTCTTAACGATAAAGGAGATCCTTTACATGACTCTAAAAAAAACATTAACAATTGCTGGTTCAGATACATCAGGCGGTGCAGGAATGCAAGCTGACCTTAAAACATTCCAAGAGCACGGTACATATGGGATGGTGGCATTAACAGTTGTCGTAACAATGGACCCTAACGGCTGGACACATAACGTCACACCTTTGCCAACTGATTTACTACAAAAACAAATTGACACAGCACTTTCCACAGGAATTGATGCCATTAAGACAGGAATGCTCTCAACAGAAGAAATTATTCGTATTGCTGGAAAGGCTATTGCAAATTCAGGGACTAAAAATGTTGTCATCGATCCTGTTATGGTATGTAAAGGTGACGATGAAGTACTGAATCCAGGTAACACAGATGCCATGATTCAGCATCTTTTACCACTAGCAGCGGTAACAACACCAAACCTTTTTGAAGCTGGACAATTAGCTGGCACAGGTACACCAAAAAACATTGACGACATGAAGATTGCTGCTCGTAAAATCCATGAACTAGGAGCTAAAGCTGTTGTCATAAAAGGTGGAAAAGCCCTAGCTACCGAAAAAGCAATAGACTTATTCTTTGATGGTGAAACATTCTACTTATTAGAATCTGAAAAAGTCGCATCTACAAATAACCACGGTGCAGGCTGTACATTTGCTGCTTCTGTGACAGCCAATCTTGCGAATGGTCTTACTATTAAAGATTCTGTTATTGAAGCAAAAGAGTTTGTATCCGCAGCTATTGCACATGGCTGGGCGTTAAATGAATATGTAGGTCCTGTCATGCATGGAGCGAAATCTCGCTTTGGTGCTCCACACGTAACAGTAACAGAGATATAAGGATGAAAGGGATGTCTCAAAGTCATTTGAGACATCCCTCTTTTTTTACATATAATTCTCCATCATTTCTAGCCGATAATCCCATGGATCATTCATAGATATAAATTGTGCTAATGCTTTACTTTCCTTTTTACGTTCAGCACGCGCCTTCGCTCGTTCTGAAGCTGTTTCATGCAATTTTGTCTCTTCTACTGTTTCAGGTATTACTCGTGGGACCAGTGCTGGTTTGTTATTTTCATCCAATGCCACGAAAGTTAATAATGCAGTCGCTGCCACCTTTCTCTCCCCAGTTTTCAAGTTTTCAGCAATGACTTTAACAAAAACCTCCATAGAAGACCTCCCCGTCCAAGTTACATAGGATTCGAAATAAACCGAATCTGTTGGGCGAATGGGATGTAGGAAATCGACTGAATCAGTTGAGGCTGTAACACAATCTCTTCTGCTATGCTTTGCAGCTGAAATGGAAGCAACTTGATCAATATCGCTCATCAATCGTCCGCCAAATAATGTATTATGATTATTCACATCGTTTGGAAATACACGACTGGTACGCATCACTCTTGATTCCTTACAATATTTAAAGTCCTTATTCACTCTAATTCCCCCTCTAAACGTCTTGTTTATTCCTACTATAATGCTATATTTAAATGGAAAAATCAATGTAATTATTAGAAAATTACAAATACTAAACAATTATTTAATGATGAGTATTTAGCTGATAAAGATTAAAATAGGACAAGATACGTTAATGCCTCATACCCCATATATTAGCTGTATGGGAGGGGAAAAAATGAAAAAAAACAAGGTAGAAGACTTAACGGAAGAATCAGGTTTACTAGCTGGAGAAATCACCTCTTCAAAAGTTGAAGTAATTGCCTCCATCATATTAACACTTGGTTACTCATTATCCACCCTTGCCACAATATTAGCTCTGCAGGAGGAGGAAGAATTGGCACAAGCCAAAACTACTGAAACCCAAGATCAAAATCTTTATATGAAGCAAATGTTTAAACAATTACAAAATGTTAATAATCGTTTAGATACAATAGAACGAAAGCTCAATCGATACTAACAAATACATAGCCTACATTAATTTTTAATAAAAAAAACCGCGACTCTCCGTCATAAAGAGAGTCGCGGTTTTTATTATACTATGATAATGAGCTTCATTTTTCTTCCCTTTTTCACAGCTACCTTGCATAACCTGTTCAAGGAACGTCATCTATTGTACCAAGATAGAATTCATTATTTCTGAAATAATACTACCTTCAACAGGTGGAGCTGTCTACACACACAAATTAGGAAGAAGTCATGGTTGCAATATCTTTTCAGATGTGAAAACGGATACAATGCGAAACGACACAGTTTGTACATATTTATTTTCACACTCCCTATATTGATACATTACAATAATTTTTTCAAGAATATTGCTTAAGAACTTGTCATAGATTTAGAGATGATGATTTATTTCTCTGGATGCTACGATTCATTTTCACACTCTCAAAAATTTGGACCAAATGGCGCTAAGGTTTGTAAATATAAATCATCAATTTTTTTATCAAAGCAATCAATTTCCCTTTGCGAATTTTTTTTACTATACTTAAAGGAGAAATGATCGAGAGGAGTGTTAAGATGCAAGAAGTACAAGTAGAGACGTTGCAAAAATTGCTGAATTCTTTCGCCAACAAAGACGTTTATATTCATCTTGAGACGACAAACGGATCTTATGCAGCACACTATGATGAACAGTTTTTTAATGCAGGTGCTTTTATTCGCAATGCTAAAATTAACTATGAGCTTGCTAAGGTTGTAGATAATGCACCTCATCGTGTGGGTTTAAAATTACCTCATGGCTGGGTTTATGCTCAAGGCATTACACATTTTGAATTAGATGATTTAGGCCGTTTATTAATGGCTGGACTAGACTACTCTGGAAAATTGGCGATTGCGCTTGAAATTAGTGAAACGCCATTTACTTACTAAGGGGGACGACTATTTGAATTTACAACCACAACGTCATATTTTAATTGTGTACCCTCACCCAGATGATGAGGCTTTCTCAGTTGCGGGGACCATCGCCTACTATACAAAGAAAATGAATACACCTGTTACATATGCCTGTTTAACATTAGGCGAAATGGGACGTAATTTAGGTAATCCACCCTTTGCTACACGCGAGTCTTTACCTGAAATCCGTCGTAAGGAATTGGTTGCAGCGGCAGAGGCAATGGGTATTCAAGATTTACGCATGCTTGGTCTACGTGATAAAACAATAGAATTTGAAGATGATGAGAAAATGGTAAAATTAATGGAAGGGCTAATCGAAGAACTAATGCCTTCTTTAATTTTCACATTTTTACCTGGCTTTGCTGTTCACCCAGACCATGAAGCAACAGCACGTGCTGTAATTGAAGCTGTACGTCGTATGCCAAAGGCTGCTCGTCCACAAATATTCGGTTGTGCCTTCGCCAATGATACGATTGAAAAAAATGGTGAACCACATGTGGTCTATGATATTCGGGAAATGCGAATGGACAAATTAAAAGCATTACAAGCCCATGCGTCTCAGACTGGTTGGATGATGCAGGAGACTGAAAAACGTATTGATGACGGCGAACCAATGAGCGAGAGCTGGCTTAATGTTGAAAAGTTCTATATTGTTGACCCAGATAAATATGTAAAATAAATAAAGTACTGTTCTCATTTTTGGAGAACAGTACTTTTTAATTAGGCAGATCTTACTCTCTTCATCATATGCACAATGATCGTGATGAAAAAAGCAATCACTAAGAAAAGGAAGAATAAATAATGAGGGATGTGGATATTGAAAACACTTACTAACATTTTTAAGCCTATGACACCTATAATTATGAAGGCTGTTGCTTCAAGCTCTGGTATTTTTTCAATGATGATTAAAAAAACACCTGCAATCGTCCTCATCATTAATATTCCTAACATCCCTCCAATTAAAAGCACCCAGACCTGATCTGATATCGCAAACGCAGCAAAGATTGAGTCAATTGAAAAAGCAATATCCATTAGCTCAACAGAAATGACAGTTGCCCAAAACGTGCCGAAAAGACGCACCATCCATCCTGACCTCTTTACCTCTTTTACACTATCCTCATTCCCTATGTGAAGGAAATGAGCTACACAAAGCCAACCTAAATACAAAGCACCTAATACTTTAATAAACCAAAATTCTACTAGATAAACACCTATGCCAATAAATAAAAATCTAAAAAAATAGGCACCTAGCATACCATACATTAATGCCCGTTTTCGCTGTTTATCTGGTAAATGTTTCACCAGTACCGCTAATACCAGTGCATTATCTGCCGACAGCAAACCTTCTATAATAATTAATGAGGATATTAGTCCCCAGGAGACAGGGTCCATTAGTACTTCTTGCCACATCGCCAAATCAAAAAACTTCCAATATGTTGATAAAATTCCTTGAATGATTTCCACTACATACCCTCCTACTTGTCCTAAGCTAATCTAGTATATGCTTGACCATTTTTGTTATGAGAGTAGTATTTTTTAGATTTGAAACAACAGATTTTCTCCCCTTAAATTGAGCTAATTCTAGGTCTGAGATATTGCTTCTTTATAAAATAATTAGCTATATCAAGATAAAACGCTTACATCATAAAATAGACACGGAAAATTTAGAATTTACTAAAAATTAATCACAAAAAGCAAATAAAGTGTGCTATCATAGATAAATGTTTTAAACGTATAACGGAGGATGAATACTATGGAAGTTGCTGATACTAGAACCGTGCAAGTGGAGAATGTCCTGATTGCACATCATTTTTTAAAAGATGTAGTTGTGCACACACCACTACAAAAAAACGACTATTTATCCGAGAAATACGGAGCTAATATTTATATTAAACGCGAAGATTTACAGCATGTACGCTCATTCAAGCTTCGTGGTGCCTATTATAAAATTAAAAAAATCGAGGATGAAGCGCGCAATGCTGGGGTTGTCTGTGCAAGTGCAGGCAATCATGCACAAGGTGTAGCTTATGCCTGTGCCCAATTAAAAATTCAAGCAAGCATTTTTATGCCACAAACAACGCCGAAGCAAAAAATAGACCAAGTACGTATGTTTGGACGTGAATATGTGGAAATTATTTTAGCAGGAGATACATTCGATGATTCTGCTGAAAGCGCGTTGAGCTATTGTGAAGAGCATGGTAAAATCTTCATTCATCCATTTGATGATTTTGATGTCATTGCTGGTCAAGGAACGGTAGCGGTAGAAATTATGAATGATATGGAGGAGCCAATCGACTACATATTCGGAAGTATTGGCGGTGGTGGCTTAATGTCAGGCGTGTCTGCCTACATTAAAAATCTCTCTCCTACTAGTAAAATTATTGGTGTGGAGCCTGCTGGTGCTGGTAGTATGAAGGCTGCCTTTGCTGAAGGTGGCGCAGTTGCTCTTGATTGGATTGATAAATTCGTTGATGGTGCTGCAGTAAAATGCGTCGGTCATCATACTTATGATGTTTGTCGTCGCTATTTAGATGATATTGTTCTTGTACCTGAAGGCAAGGTATGTACAACCATTCTAGATCTATATAATAAACATGCGATTATCGCTGAGCCTGCAGGAGCATTATCAGTGGCAGCTCTTGATTTTTATAAAGAAGAAATTAAAGGTAAGTCAGTCGTTGTCATCATCAGTGGTGGGAATAATGACATTGGACGAATGCAGGAGATTAAAGAAAAGTCACTTATACACGAAGGATTACTTTACTACTTCATCGTCAGCTTCCCTCAGCGTGCCGGAGCATTACGTCAATTCCTCACTAGTGTACTTGGACCAAACGATGACATTACTACCTTTGAATATACCAAGAAAAATAATAAAGAAAGTGGCCCTGCACTAGTCGGCATTGAGTTAGGTGATCGTGCTGAATATGAAGGACTACTTGCCCGAATGGATGAATTCGGCTTCAAATACAAAGAAGTAAACAACGATATTCAACTATTTGGCTTACTCGTTTAAAATGAAGAGCCTCACTTCTCTGAAAGTGAGGCTTTTTTATGCGATAAAGTTTATCGATCGTTTAATTTCCCTAAATAAAATTATTCAAACTAGTGCATGAGCGTTTTATATGATGTTGAAAAAACAATATCGTCTGCGGAAAGAGACATTCTGGCAAGGCGAGAGATTGATATCTGTTCCGCCAGCGTCCAGGTGGCGTCTGATGAGCCGCTAAATCCCCTAAAGGGCAACTCCTCTCCAATCAACCCTTTTAAAACTGTTCCTTTATTTTCTATCATACTAACAATGCGGAAAAACGATGTGTGACAACGCCCTTCCATAAAGAGTAGTGAGGACCTTTGCTAAATTAATGTGCTGGATTGGAAGGCTACTAGACTCCCATAAGATAGATCGGCACCCCCCACACATGAAATTAGGGAACCTGCAACGGTCATTCATTTACACTATTCATAAAAACACTATTGATGAAATTTTTTACACTATGAAAAACGCCCATACAAGTGTATGAGCGTTTCGATATTAACCTAATAGAGCACGGTCTGAATTCATTTTTTCCCCACGAATACGTTCAAACTCGGACATTAAATCAGGAATTGTTAATTCATGTTTGCGATCTTCACCAACTTCTAAAATGATTTGGCCTTTGTCCATCATAATAAGACGATTCCCTAAATCTAATGCTTGCTGCATATTGTGCGTTACCATTAATGTCGTTAAATTATCTTTTTCCACTAAATACTTCGTAATACGAGTAATTAACTCTGCACGTGATGGATCAAGTGCAGCCGTATGCTCATCCAGTAATAAAATAGATGGCTTTGTAAAGGTAGCCATTAAGAGCGACAAAGCTTGACGTTCCCCACCTGAAAGTAAGCCTACCTTAGCAGAAAGACGATTCTCAAGATTCAAACCAAGCATCGCTAGCGATTCTTTAAAAAATTCACGACGCTTTTTGTCCACACCATTGCGTAGCCCTCTATGCTTATTTCGAGAGTATGCTAATGCTAGATTTTCTTCAATTGTCATCGTAGGTGCAGTTCCTGCCATTGGGTCCTGGAAGACACGCCCAATGTATTGAGAGCGTTTATATTCAGGCAAACTTGTCACATCATTACCATCAATCATTACTGTACCGAAATCGGGTGTTAAAGCACCTGAAATCATATTCATCATCGTTGATTTACCTGCACCATTACTACCTATAATTGTCACAAAATCACCGGGCTTTAAATGTAGGTTTATCTCCGCAAGTGCAATCTTCTCATCAGGTGTTCCTTCATTAAATACCTTATTAATACCATGTAATTTAAGCAAGGCCATTACCTCCCTGCTCTACTTTTTTTACTTGTGAAAGTTCTGCAGCACGTTTAGCTTTACGTTTACGTTCTTTACTCTTATTTATAAATTGCGGTAAGATCAGCGCCAAAATAACGATGATCGCTGTAATTAATTTCATGTCTCCTGAATCAAGGAAATCTACACGTAATGCTAAAGCTAATATAATACGATAAATGATGGCTCCTGCAATAACTGCAAACGTTGTACGGATAATAGTTTTAGTCCCAAAAATAGCTTCACCAATAATAACGGATGCGAGACCGATCACAATCATACCAATCCCCATACTAACATCAGAGAACTTCGAGTATTGTGCGATTAAAGCTCCAGAAAATGCGACAAGCGCATTGGAAAGACCTAGCCCCAAAATGATAAGTGTATCTGTATTTGCAGAGAAGCTGCGAATCATTCGTTTATTATCACCAGTTGCTCGGATAGCTAGCCCAACCTCTGTCTTTAAGAACCAGTCTGCTATTAACTTAATTAAAATCGTGATGATTAATACAACAATCAGCACACTCCATGTACCTGGTACATGCTGAAAGCCTATGCTTTTTAATAGGTTATTGATAGCATCATCGATCCCTAAATTACTCCAAAAAGATTGAAACTTTGAAAAGATTGTTTCAGAGTTTAGTAGTGGAATATTCGGGCGACCTATCGTATTTTCTGCAGTTAACCCCATGATACGTAGATTAATCGAGTATAAAGCAATCATCATTAAAATTCCTGATAAAAGCGGATTAATCTTTCCTTTCGTGTGAAGAATTCCTGTCATACATCCAGCAATAAATCCAGCAACAATTGCCACTAAAGTCGCTAAGATTGGGTGGTAGCCAAGCAAAACCATTGTTGCTGCAGTTGCCGCCCCTGTTACAAAGCTTCCATCAACCGTTAAATCCGGAAAATCTAACACCCGAAATGTTAAATANNACACCAAGTGCCATAATTGCATAGATGATTCCTTGCTCCACTGCGCCAAATAATGCTAAAAACATCGTTGAATCATCTCCTAAATCTCTTTATTATTTATATCACTTGTAAAATGAAGATAAAGCGGGGATAGTGCACCCCGCTTCGTTTTACTGTTCTAGAATTTCGGCACCCCAAGAATCTTTAATTTCGATGCCTAAATCATCTGCAACTTTTTTATTGATTAATAATTTCAGATTTTGTGGGTATTGTGCTGGTGTATCGGCAGGTGTAGCTTCACCTTTTAAAATTTTCACAGCCATTTGACCTGCTTCATAACCGATATCGAAATATTCAAAACCATAAGCTGCTAAACCGCCACGTGCTACAGAATCTAGTTCTCCTACAATTAATGGTAATTTATTAGTATTGGCAACATCAATTACCGATTCTAATGCAGAAACAACTGTGTTATCAGTAATAATATAGAAAGCGTCTACTTTACCAATTAGAGACTCTGTCGCTTGTTTTACATCCGCTGAAGTAGATGCTGATGCTTCTACCACCGCTAAACCTTGTTCGTCCATAACCTTTTTCACTTCTGAAACTTGTGCAACTGAGTTTTGCTCACCCGCATTGTAGACCATCCCTACTTTTTTCGCACCAAGTTCTTTTAGGAATGCTACAGTTTTAGAAATCGTTTCTGGATGTAAATCGATTGTGCCTGTAATATTTTTCCCTGGCTTCTCCATTGAGTCAATTAGCTGTGCACCAACAGCATCTGTAACAGATGTAAAAATAATTGGAATATCACTTGTTGCTGTTGCAGCGGCTTGTGCAGAAGGTGTAGAGTTTGCAAAAATTAAATCTACGTTTGCACTTACTAGATTGTTAGCAATTGTTGTGTTAAGGCTATTATCTCCCTGTGCAATTTGTGGATCGTAGTCAACTTTTAAACCAGCATCTTCAATTGCTTTTTTAAAGCCTTCCGTTGCTGCGTTTAACGATGGATGCTCAACAATTTGAGTAATCCCGATTTTATATGTTTTATCATCTGCATTTCCGCTCTCACTTGCATTGTTTTTTTCATTTCCTTTTGAATCTGCTGTACCTGAGCCACCGCTACCACAAGCAGCAAGAAGCAACACTAATCCAAAAAGAAGGAATGACAACTTCTTTACATTGCTTTTCACAAATAATCCCCCCGATTATATTCTCGAATATCTATCGCACTTTATCCAAACAAAGTGTGAATGTATCGCTATATTATCGTTATTATCGAGCTCCGTCAACAACATTATGAATGTTCTGACTTTTAAAAGTGACAAAATATTTTAGTTTTTCATTCAATTTGGCGCTTTAAACCGCTAAACTACGCTGTTTTAGTTAATCGATTTCTTTTTTCAACATAGTAAAAAATATTTATGACAATTTTGCGACGATAGGACATTATAGACAAAGTCTGACATTTGACTTCTACTAGATATCTATAATAGAATATTTACTTGTGTGAAAGCACCGTGGTTCGTAACCATCCCACGAAAAAAAACTAAGGAGAAATGAATATGAAGATAAAATTTTTAGCAGCAAGTGGTATCATTGCGGCTCTCTATATAGCTGTAACCATGCTTGTTGCCCCATTTGGTTTTACAGAGGTACAGTTCCGAGTATCTGAGATGTTTAACCATTTAGTGGCCTTTAATCCACGCTTTGCCGTAGGGATTATTATTGGTGTATTGATCTCTAATCTCTTTTCACCACTTGGCATTTACGATTTAGTTTTTGGTGTAGGTCATTCAATGATTACACTTGGCCTGTTTATTTTAATCTGTAAATTTGTCAAAAATATTTGGGCACGTTTAATTATTAATACATTGCTCTTTACATGTACTATGTTTATCATTGCCTTTGAGCTGAACTTGGCTTTAGAGTTGCCATTTTTCTGGACTTGGCTAACAGTCGCGGCGGGTGAATTTGTTGTATTAGCTGTAGGTGCACCGATTATGTATGTATTAAACAAACGCCTTCACTTTAAAAATTTGATTTAACTGACGGATCTTTTTAGATTCGTCTTTTTTCTTGACACTATTCTGAAAATACTCTACAATTCTTTCTAATAAATGCAAGGAAGAAGAGTAGTAGCAAGCATTGTTACTTTTAGAGAGCTGGTGGTTGGTGCAAACCAGTAGTACAGACTTGTGAATGGACTTCAGAGCAGCCTTATCAAATGTAAGGCCGTTTCGCTCCCCGTTACCGGAGCAGGAAAGCGCGCAAAAATTGCGAATGAAGGTGGCACCACGGTTACTCGTCCTTTTTATGAGGGATTGGAGTGGCTTTTTTTTTGGAAAAATTAGCATAGAGGAGTCGAGTTAAGATGAGTACAGTAGTAGAAAAAAAGGGATATTTCGGTGAATTTGGTGGAAGCTTTGTTCCAAAGGAGCTTCAAAATGTTTTAAATAGACTAGATGAGAATTTTCAAAAGTATAAAGAGGATGATGATTTTAAGCAAGAATTAGATTACTATTTCCGTGAATATGTCGGTCGTAAATCCCCTCTTTATTTTGCAGAGAATTTAACAAAGCAATTAGGTGGCGCAAAAATCTATTTAAAACGTGAAGACCTTAACCACACAGGCTCCCATAAAATCAATAATGTATTAGGACAAATCTTACTAGCTAAACGTATGGGAGCAAATCGCGTGATTGCCGAAACAGGGGCAGGTCAACATGGTGTAGCAACAGCTACAGCGTGTGCCATGTTTGGAATGGATTGCACGGTTTATATGGGCTTGGAAGATACAAAACGCCAGGCATTGAACGTATTTCGCATGGAACTTCTCGGAGCGAAAGTTGTAGCTGTCGATAAAGGGCAAGGCCGCTTAAAGGATGCAGTAGATGAGGCATTCGCTGATTTAGTAGAAAACTATGAAACAACCTTCTATTTATTAGGCTCAGCAGTTGGACCACATCCCTTCCCATCAATGGTTAAACATTTTCAATCAGTGATTAGCCGCGAAAGTCGTGAACAGATTTTAGAAAAGGAAGGAAAGCTGCCGACAGCTGTTCTTGCCTGTGTAGGAGGCGGTAGTAATGCCATTGGGGCATTTGCTGATTATATTGCAGACGAAGATGTTCGTCTTATTGGAATAGAGCCAGACAAAGCTGCTACCTTAAACGAAGGAACACCAGGAGAGCTACACGGCTTCAAATGTTTAGTACTTCAGGACGCAGAAGGTAACCCACTCCCTACCTATTCAATAGCAGCTGGTTTAGATTATCCAGGTGCGGGGCCTGAGCATAGCCATTTGAAAACAATCGGTCGTGCTGAGTATGTGACCGTGACAAATGAAGAAGTTTTAGATGCCTTCCAAGTACTTTCTAAGGTTGAAGGTATTATTCCTGCCCTTGAAAGCTCACATGCAGTCGCACATGCTCTAAAATTAGCACCAACTTTATCATTTGAGGAAAGCATTATTATTAATATTTCTGGTCGTGGCGATAAAGACGTTGAACAAGTCTTCCACATGCTAACTAAATAACTCAAAAAAGAGCGACTTCCATTTACGGAAATCGCTCTTTTACCTATACCAATGATTTAGGAGAAATTTCTGCTACATTATCTCGCAGCTTCGCTTTCAGGAATTTTCCGACAGATGTCTTTGGAATTTCTTCTAGAAAGACAACTGCATCTGGTACCCACCATTTGGCAAATTGATTTTCTAAAAAAGCAAGAAGCTCTGGTTCAGTTACTGATTGTCCCTCTTTCAATACAACACAAGCTAATGGACGCTCCTGCCATTTAGCATGGGGCATGGCAATGACAGCCGCTTCTAAAACGGCATCATGAGTCATCAGCGCATTTTCCAAATCAACAGAGGAAATCCATTCCCCACCTGATTTAATAAGATCCTTCGTACGGTCCGTAATTTTAATAAAGCCATCTGCTGTTCGTACAGCAATATCACCAGTATATAACCAACCATCTCGATAGGCATCTGCTGTTCGCTCATCACGATAGTATTCGTTGGAAATCCATGGGCCTTTTAAACGTAATTCCCCCATTGTTTCGCCATCCCAAGGTACCTCACCCGCCTCATTAATAATACTAGATTCGATACCTGCCATTGTCATCCCTTGCATCGCTCGAGCTTCAATACGTTTTTCAATCGGCCAATCTTCCATCCATGACATATAATTAGACAATGCCACGATTGGTGTAGTTTCCGTCATGCCATAGACAACAATATAAGGAATACCATATTTTTCTTCAAATGTCCGAATGAGTCGAGTTGGTGAAGCCGATCCACCACAGCATATCGCTCTTAAAGAACTAATATCTCGTTCTTTCTTTTCCTGCTCCTGTAAGGCACCTATCCAAATGGTTGGAACACCAGCAGTTAATGTAACCTTTTCTTGTTCGATTAAATCCATTATTAATGCTGAAGTGAATTGCGGACCTGGTAGAACTTGTGTAGCACCCACATTGACACTAGCAAAAGGCAAGCCCCATGCATTTGCATGAAACATGGGTACAATCGGCATCACGACATCTCTTTCCGCAATTCCCATAGAGTCAGACATACTCAGCATGATACTGTGTAGTACTAAACCCCGATGGGAATAGACAACCCCCTTTGGATTCCCTGTTGTGGCGCTTGTATAGCACATACCGGCAGGTGCTTCTTCATCAATATCCTCTGGAAATTGAAATTCTTCATCAGCAGTAGCTAATATGTCCTCATAGGATAAAACATTTTGTAATGTAGTCTTTGGCAAAGCTGGTTCATCCGTCATAATGATATAGTGTTTCACTGTCTCAAGTTTTGGCGCAATATTTTCAATGATCGGTAATAAATCTACATCGACCATTAAAATCTCATCTTCTGCATGATTAATAATATAGATCAAATGCTCTTCTGATAAACGAATATTTACCATGTGTAAGATTGCCCCTGAGCAAGGCACAGCAAAATAAGCTTCTAAATGTCGATGCTGATTCCACGCAAAGGAGCCGACTTTTGTTCCTCTTGTCATCCCAAGCTTCGTAAGGGCATCTGCTAAACGACGCGTTCTTTTTGCCCACTGCCCATATGTTAAACGATGTATTTTGTGTGGGCTTGTCCGTGAAATAATTGATTTTCTTGCAAAATAGCTCTCTGCTCGTTTAAAAAAACTAGTTAAAACTAATGGTGCTTGCATCATAAAACCCATCATCCCTTCATTTGTGAATTTCCCCTTGTGAAATTATCATAGCATTAATTTAACTGAATACTATTAATATTCCGAATATTATTATATTTTAATTTCATAATTTAATCTATATATTCCAATAATTTTCTTTTATATATAAAAAAACGGATGAAGTCTAGTCTTCACCCGTTGCCTACCTATTATGAAATTGCTTTTTTATGCAGTTTAATTTTCAATTTTTCTAACATATCTACCGTCATTTTAGCTAAATCATATTCTGCTTTGAAGCCCCATTCTTTTTGAGCCGCTTCAATATTTAAAGAGTTTGGCCAGCTATCTGCAATGGCTTGACGAACAGGATCTACCTGATAGCTCATTGTGAAATTTGGTAAGTGTTTCTTGATTTCAGCCGCGATTTGCGAAGGTTCGAAGCTCATGGCTGTAATATTAAAAGCATTGCGATGAACAAGTTTACTACCGTCTGCTTCCATTAAATCTACAATAGCTTGTAAGGCATCTGGCATGTACATCATATCCATAAATGTACCTTCCTGAATATACGATGTATATTTGCCTTGTTCGATGGCTTCATAAAAAATTTCTACTGCATAATCTGTTGTACCACCACCAGGAGGTGTTACATAAGAAATTAGCCCTGGGAAGCGTACTCCACGTGTATCAACACCAAAACGATTGAAGTAATAATCGCATAATAACTCACCCGCTACCTTATTTACCCCATACATAGTTGTTGGTCTTTGCAAAGTATCCTGTGGTGTATCTTCCTTTGGTGTAGACGGACCAAACGCACCAATCGAGCTTGGCGTGAAAAATTGCATATTTAACTCACGTGAAACTTCTAACGCATTCATTAATCCACCCATATTTAAATTCCAAGCTAACAATGGATTTCTCTCTGCTGTAGCTGATAATAATGCTGCTAAATGCATCATCGTATCTGCACCGAAGTCCTTTGCTAAATCATGCATTCTTTGTCCATCTGTCACGTCCAATATTTCAAATGGGCCCTTAGTATGTTCAAGCTTTCTAATGTCTGTAGCAAGTATATTGTCCTCTCCATAAATACCACGAAGTTTTTCTACTAGCTCAGAACCAATTTGACCAAGTGCTCCAGTAACAATAATCTTTTTCATTTCCCAAAACCTCCACATGTGAACAATTGTACTTTCTGAAAGTACAAAAATACATTAATAAACATTGATTTAATAACACTTTCAATGAAATTCATTATAATGTGTTCGTTTTGAAAATACAACAATTATATTAATAATATTCCATACAAAGAACATACAATCCCTTATTCACAGTATATGAGAACATGAAAAATATTGTGCTACAAAAATATACAAAACACATTTGTACATCTCAAAAACACAAATTATTTACACTTTCATAAGCTAGTTTTGTAACCATGCAAAAAAAAGAATCTTCTTTGCTATTTTTGCAAATAAGACCCTTTTTGAATATTATTCTTTAATATTAAATTATATCGAAAAACGTTTGACAGCTATTTGCAAAACTTTTGATACTTTGCGCAATTCCTTAATATAATTATGGAACTGTTGCTGAGCTGTTAATTGATCAGCTGTTAACGTAGCAACATGCTTAGTAGACACGGCATTCGTATCGGATAAGGCTGTCAGCATACCCGCATCTTCACTTACCTTCTTCGTGTGATTGGCAATCTCTTGAACCGTAGTAGATACTTCCATAATATATGGCTTAATAGTATGTACTTTTTCTAAAATTTGATCAAAACTTGACGCAGTTTGTCCTGTAACAGCTACACCTTTTTCAGTCGCTACTAAAACCCCTTCCATCATTTGTACCGCATAACTCGAATCTAAATGGATGTTCTGTACAATGGATGTAATCGTTTGTGTCGATTGAACAGTTTGCTCTGCAAGCTTACGAACCTCATTAGCCACTACTGCAAAGCCTTTACCATGCTCTCCTGCTCTAGCGGCTTCAATTGAAGCGTTTAAAGCCAGTAAATTAGTTTGCGCTGTTATTCTTTCTATTACCTCAATCATTTGATCAATCGATGCAGCCCGCTCTACTAAATTAAAGATAGCTGTATTAGATTTTTCAACCGCCTGCTTAATAGCTTGCATTTGTGTTAAATTAGCCTGTACAATTTCAGTTCCGCTTTCTGCATCTCTGGCCGTTTTTTGTGCAAAACTTTCTACAACCTGAACCTTTTCTAAAATAACCTGTACATCATTTAAAACCTCCTCTAAGGAAGCAGTATTCGAAGCTAATTTACTAGAAGAAGCAGACGTTGACTCTGAAATAGATTGTACATCCTTCGCTATTTTTAATGTCGTTGTTGATGATTGCTCAGAGGATTTCTGCAATTTCCCTGTCATTTCTTCTACTTCATAAGCACTGTCTGTGACAGTATGGAGTAGTCGTTTCACCTCTGTTACCATTTGATTGTATGACAGAACTACTTCACCAAGCTCATCATGAGCTACATAACTTGCACTGGCAGTGAAATCACCTTGTTCTGCTCGTTTTAATAATGACTTTAGTTGACGGGTTGGCACATTGACTGCCTTCGTTGCAATAAAGCCGATAAGGATAACAAGCAAGACAACCGCTAAGCATACGCCACCTAGTAACCAGTAGCCAAATTGTACATCTTTTTGATAAGCCTGCTGTTGGTCTTTTGCTCGTTGAACCAAATAATTTTGCGTGTCTTCTAATAATGCATGACTCTCCTGACTAATTGGTAAAAATGTTTGCACATAAAACTGATCTAGCTCACCATGGTTCAATTGCTTAAAGTTCTCAATGGCTTCTTCCTGCTTCTTAAGCAATGACTTATACTTCTTAATTTGATGACTCATCTTCTTGTCAATTTCTTGGCTATCTAGATGATCTAAAGGCTGCGCCATGTTTTGTAAAATGGCTGTCATTTCTTTATCGTCACCCTTCGAATCTACTATAAAATCTAATCGACGCTGTGATTCTTCTAGCTCATTTAGCCATCCAATTGGGACCAGTCCCTGTGTGTAACTCTCACTTGCATGCCACGACATTTTCCTTAAATAATCTACACTGAATACACCTAGCAATACATTCGATAATACACAAACAATCATGAGTACAAGTAACTTGTCCTTCACCTTAATGAAACGGAAAAAATGCATGATCCTTGGCTCCTCCTCCAACTCTTACCAATAATGATAGTATAGAGATATAAAGCCAGTGTTATATTTTTGTAAATTTTAATCGAAATATTAAGAATTTATACCCATCATTTAGTTTTATTTAGGTAATTTAACTCGCTAAATTAGCCAGATTATTGCTACTTATTCATACTATTTTTAGAAAAACATTCGCAACCTTCCATACATTGTAAGCGTTCATACTAGAGAATGGAGGTGTTACATTTGACGCAATTCAAGAAGTTAGATTGGAGTTTAGTAATAAGTCTTCTTTTACTCGGCGCTATTAGTTGCCTTTTTGTCCATTCTAGTAGTGTAAATTTTGAACAGTATTCAAGCTCCTTTATTATCAAACAGTTTTTATTTTATGTCATCGGATTAACCATCATGCTTGGAATATCCTTGCTTGATATTGAGCAGTTGAAGAAGATTGGATGGCCATTTTACTTCCTAATAGTTGCTTTAACGGCTGGTCTTATTGTTGCTCCTGAAAGCATTGCTCGAACGATCAATCAGGCAAAATCATGGTATCAAATCCCGTTTTTAGGTTCTCTCCAACCCTCGGAATTTTTAAAGTTCGCTTTTTTAATAGTTGTGAGTAAGGTCATTATTGCTCATCAAGAGAAAAATGTCCGCCCCTCCTATCTAGCAGATTTTTGGTTACTTATAAAAATCGGGCTAATTGTCCTTCCTCCTACGCTACTCGTTTATAGACAACCCGATACAGGTATGGTCATGTTGTATATGGCAATGATTTTACCGATGATTTTCTTTTCAGGTATTCATAGAAAGCTTCTTGTCGTATTTACGGCTGTTCCTCTAGTTATCATCAGTACGCTGGTAGTGCTCTATGTCAGATTTAATGAATTTTTTACAGAGAAGGTTTTAGGTGCTCTATCAGGACATCAGATTTCTAGAATTTATGGATGGCTTCAGCCTTATGAATATACAGATTCTTCTTTTCAAGTACGCCAAGGCTTTATGGCTATCGGGTCAGGAGAATTTGTGGGCAAGGGCTATCTACATAACAATGTCTATGTACCAGAAAAACATACCGATTTTATATTCTCTGCTATTGCAGAAGAGCTAGGTTTTATTGGAGGAGCATTTGTAATCGCGCTACTTTTTTTTGTTATCTATCGTATTGTCGTTATTACGGTAGTAGCGCGAGACCCCTTTATGACTTTAATGGGGGCAGGTATTTCAAGCTTACTAGCCTTTCAAATTACTCAAAATATCGGCATGACCATTGGGCTTTTACCTGTCACAGGTGTCACCCTACCCTTTTTAAGCTATGGTGGAAGTTCGTTATTATCCAATTTTATGCTTATCGGAATCGTCATGATCATTCATCATTCATATAAGGGGTATATGTTTAAAGTAGGAGACTGACAAAATGCAAGTAGAGACATGTATATGCTATTCTCTACTTGCTAAGTTAAGGGGGGATTAATTCGTTAAAAACTTATTCATACTTGCATTATATTGATCGATAAATAGCTTTGCCTCATTATATGGTAATCTTAAAGCAGCTAAAGCGGCACCACCTACCGGTAAGCTATAAGCACCCACGAAGTCATATTGATTACTATTCTTTTTATCAATAGCGATTAATTTTTTAGTAAATAGCTCCAATTCATTAAAAACGCCACCAGCTAGCACTACTTTGACTTGCTTATGTGCAAACGGGTTTTTTTTGTAACAAGCGTTTATACTTTGATAAAAAACATGGCACACTTGATCAATAATTGTATTGGCTTCTCCATCACCACATTTAGCGCATTCAATTGCAACCTTACTTAAAGGTGATATGGTATCCCGCGGATGTCCTTCGCCATATACCACTTCAATTATCTGCGGAACGGATTGTAATCGAAAATATTCTAATACTGCTGCTGTTAGAAGCGTTTCAGGACCTCTTTTGTCGAATGCTTTAAATACCGCTTTTAATGTGCGAATGCCAATATCATAGCCACTGCCCTCATCATCAAAAATATAACCCCATCCTGCTGTACGCTCAATTCTTCCAGATGCATCTATACTAAGTGTAATCGCACCCGTACCAGAAATTTGAACAATGCCTGGCTGCCCCAAGGTTCCCGCATACAGCGCGTTCATTCCATCATTCGATAGTGATAGTTGACAGTCTTTCGGTAAAAGCGAGGTTAATAATGCATAGGTAATTTTCTCATTATTATTTTCTGTTACACCAGACAGGCCAGCATGGCACTTTGTAATGTGTTGAAATTCGTGAGGCTGTTGTCTTTTTAAATTATTTATTAATTCTGTTATCGTCTCTGTAAAATGCTCGAAGCTCATGGATGTGGGATTACTTTTGCCTGTTTCTGCTAGCGCCATAATTTGCCCATGACATGTTGAGATTGTTGCAATCGTTTTCGTCCCACCGCCATCTATTGCCAAAACATGCAAGTGCCTTCACCTCTATACAATTTTAATTGTAGATACAATTTCTCCTACCTCTACCCCTGCATCATTACGCACAAATGCAGGAGACAATGCTTTAATACGCTCAATTGTTTCTTGATTTGTATACTGCATTTGTTCCAATACAGAAGCAATTACATTGGGCCACGGACTTTCGGAGCCATTCATAATTTTCAAGGCAAAACTTACTCCTTCATTTCTTAGAGCAAAACAGTATACACCCTGTGCTCCGCCCTTCGCCACAATATTAGGGTCCTTTAATAATGCTGTACAAATAAAGTTTTGCGCTGCAATGATATGACTCTCTTGATTCATTACTGCTGTAAGTTTTATTACTGCTTCACGAATTAGTTCATCATCAATCAATTCTGGTCGTGCTAACTTTAAATAGGCAATGGCCATGTTTTTTAGCGGAATCGCAAAGACAGGCGCACCACAGCCATCAATCCCTGTACGAATTCTCTCTATTTCATATTCACTTAAATAAGCAATATATTTTTTTATCATCTGTTGCAGTGGATGTTCTGGATGACAATATTGCTTGACATCATAGCCATTTGCTAAACATGCAGTTAAAAATCCTAAATGCTTGCCCGCGCAATTATGAAAGAGTTTCCTCTTTTCAAATCCCTGTTGAATATACTGTGTTTTAGGTTCCTCATTTAATGGATAGGATGCTGCACAAATTAAATCATTTTCATTAATAGGGAGTTTTTCCAGCAAAGAGATTAATGCCTCTTGATGATAAATTTCGCCTCTTTGTGAAGCCAGAAATAATGCACTTTCATTTGAAGTAATTCCGTATTTTTCTATAAAATCAGACATAAAAATGGGAATGGCTTGAAATGGTTTTGCTGCAGAACGAAAATACACAGGCTCATAGTCTTGACCTACAGAGACGAATTCTTCCTTCGTTAGATTCACAGCACTCATTTGTCCATAATGCACATTTTCCATTAATCCTGAACGATACTCCTTTAAAAATTCTGAGTAAGCCACGAATCAACCAACCTTTCTTTAAACAGACAGCAACTGCTTTTGTGCTTGTAATGCCGCTCCTTTAACAACCCCTTCTTTTAATTGATTGGAAAACTGCAAATCAAAGTAGGGTTGTAATTCCTTCCATATATACTGTTTACACTTTTCACTAAGTAGTTTTTGAAATGTCACATTGTGCTCAATAATTTCTCCACTGACGATGACAGCCTCTGGTTCGTATAAACAAACTAGATTATTGATGGCTATAGCTAGAAAAGTAGCTACATCTTGTTGAATATCGATCGCCCATTGCTCACCTTGATCAACACACTGCAAAATCTCTTCTATTGATTGAATATTAAGATTTTTAGGCGTTCTTTTTAACAGCGTAACTTCAGAAACATACATCGATAAGCATCCTCTTTTACCACAGTGACACATTTCACCAAAGGGATTAATCGTTATATGACTTATTTCTCCAGCTTTATTTTGAATGCCACGATACACTTCTCCATTTAATAATATGGATGCTCCTATTCCCGTTCCAATTCCGACTAAAATACAATTTGAATACAGTGGCGTATAGATATCACCAATTTCAGCAATGATTTGCATTTTTAATTCATTATCTACGATGACTTCACAACCAAAAACACCATTTAAATCTTCTCTTATATGGCAGTTTTCCCACTTCAATTGCTCAGAGGAAACGATAATTCCTTCCTCGTTATTGATTACTCCTGGAATTCCTATCCCAATGCCTAGTAATTTATCCTGAGCAATCTGATATTCTGTCATGATATTTTCTATAGATCGTTTAAGTAGATATATAGCTTCTTCGTATTGATGCTTGATGCTACATTTGACTTCCTGAAAGGCAATAAGCTTCCCTAAGAAATCTAGTATACCTATTCGAATAGTAAAACAGTCAATTTCTATCCCAATCGTATATAAAGCATCTTCTCGCATATGAATTAACGTAGGACGTCTACCAATGGCTGTTTCTTCCGATACCCCTTCAAGAATAAAGCCTTCCGCTTCTAGCTCCTGCACAATACGAGTAATAGTCGTAGGGCTCATTTTTGTATATTTTGATAATTGAATTCTTGAAATTGGCGCCATCTGCCTTATTGCGTCAAGCACAATATATTTATTTTGTCTTCGCATTTGTACTTGATCTTGCTTTTTCAAATTAGATTCAACCCCTATTTAAACTTTTCTATGAATTGTACAGCTTCTTTGATGTCTTTTTCGGGATTTGATCTCACTTCTCGTTCAATAGTTAAATAGCCATTGTATCCGATTTCTTGTAAAGCTGAAAAATAAAGCTCGAAATTGACATCTCCATGACCTAATGGAAGTTCTCTGAAAAACTCTCCATTTTCCACCATTTCTTCTATTTTATCATGAGATGTTCCAGAATCGTATCCTAAGTACCCGTACACATCTTTAGGATTCGTTGACTGCAGTTGAATACCATCCTTTACATGTGTATGTACAATATATTTCTTTAATAGTTTGACTCCAGCTACAGGATCATCTTTTGTTACCATCACCATATTGGCTGGATCAAAATTAACCGATACACCGTTCGTTGATAGCTTATCTAAAAACTCTTTTAATGTTTTACTCGTTTCTGGCCCTGTTTCAATCGCAAAATAAGCATCTAATGATGTAGCATATTGTCCTAATTCTTCACAAGCTTCCAGCATTGTTTGATAGATTGGGTCATTTTCATCTTCAGGAATAATACCGATATGGGTTGTAACAATGGATGTTCCTAGGTCCTTGGCTAATTGCAGTATTTCTTTTGATTTTTTTATTTTTCTGGCATTTTCTGCTTTATCTTGGAAGCCATGTCCTCCTAAATCTCCACATAAGGCGGAGATTTCTAGACCTAACCCTAAAATATACGCCTTCAATTCTGCTCTTTGTTCAGCATTTAGGTTATCGGGGTCCAGCTCACCTGAAACGGCATACATTTGTACCCCCTGTGCCCCAACTTCTTTCGCCTTTAACAAACCTTCACGAATAGGTATACGAAAGCTGTCTACTATCACACCGATTTTATTATCCAATTTCACCATTTTAATAAACAACCTCCTTTCCTTCAGTTGCAGAAATATAAATACCTTCTAAGATTTTCATAATTTCTACCCCATCCTCCACAGGTGCAACTGAATCATAATGATGAAGGCAACAATCAACAAATGAATTAATTTCATTTTGAAAGGCAGTTGCAAAATCAAAAGTTAGATCGTTAATTTGAGGATGAATATTTAAAATCGTATTATGCTCTTCACTTACAATTTTTAATTCAGGCTCTAGCTCTGCTCCACCGTTCGTGCCATATAGCTTAATACTTATTTCATCTTTTAAAGCATGTAGTGTATAGGAAACGTCTACCATTAGCGATGCTCCATTCTCAAATGTAATGAGGGCATTTGCTAAGTCTTCTACTGTGTTTTTCGTTGCATCATAGTCTGCAGCCTTGTAGAAGGATAAATTTTCTATATGATTTCGATTTCCTAATTGATTGTAAGTATGACCTGTTATACGTTTCACCTTTGGTCTACCCATTAAGTACCAGCATATATCAATTACATGTACCCCTAGATCAATTAAAGGTCCGCCGCCAGACTTATCAATTTCGGCAAACCAGCCTCCTGGATTCCCTAATCTTCTTAGGCAGGAAGCTTTGGCATAATAAATATCGCCCAATTTGTTATCGTCGATGAAGCTTTTCAGTACTTTGGTATTTGTTGCAAATCGTCTTACATAGCCCACTTGAAATACTTTCTGATGCTTTTCTGCAACCTTTTGGATATTTAGAGCCTCTGCATAAGTCATAGATAGCGGCTTTTCTATTAGAACATGTAAGTCATTTTCCAAAGCAAAAATCGCCAATTCTGCATGCGTATTATTCCATGTACAAATACTGACAGCATCCACATTTTTATCTGCGAATAGCTCTTCTTTTGAAGAAAAAACATGTGTTGCTCCAAATTGGGCTGCTTTTGCTTTGCCTCGTTCAATGGAAGCATCATACACGCCATATAATTCAACGTATGGATTATTCGTATAGGAACCTAAGTGAAAATCTGAAATAGAACCTGTGCCAATGACACAAACTTTTAATTTATCCATGTGCTTTCCCCCTTTAGAGCTTGCATTCATTCCATAAACGACGTACATTATCCATCCCTATTTTTGAACCAACTTGGCAATCTTCCATCCCTTCAAACTCAATAGTAAGATAGCCATCATATCCACTGCCTTTTACGAGTTTAATAATTTCTCGAATATTTATATCACCATGCCCGACAATAGCACCTCTGATGTAGTTGTTATGAACTGTACGGAACCACTCGCCCTCACCTGGATTTTCATAATAAGGACGAATATAAAAATCTTTGAAATGCACTGTAGCAGCATAAGGAATGTTTTTCATAACACCAATGAGAGGCTCTTCATCAATACATAAAAAATTACCGATATCTAAAGTTGTTTTAAAGTTGTCTCTGTTTACCGCATGAATTAATTGTTGTACACGATCACTTGTTTGAACATTAAAGCCATGATTTTCAATCGTTGTCGTAATATTAAATTGTTTCGCGTAATCTGCAATTAACTGACAGCCTCTAACCATTTCTTCAAAATGCTCGTTGTAATAATGAATGGATGTTTGCTCCTTTGGTAAGGTAAAGAGAGTAACGTCATGGCGCATAATGTGAATACCCATATGATGTACTACATCAATATGTTTCTTTAAACGTTCAACTTCTTCTAAAAAAGCTTCCTCCGTATCATGAATAAAGTTAGCTGGTAACGAATAGGCGGATAACTCTAATCCTAGCTCTGCTGCTTTATCTTTAATTTCAGTTGCAAGTTCATAGTTATCTACAACCGTAAATTCATAGGGCACTAATTCTACATGCTGACCACCGTTGTCTGCTACCCATTGTAAAACATCTAGAACATCCATCTCTCCCTGTCTCATTTTTTTAACCATGCTGTATGTGCTTAACCCTATTTTCATTTATAAACATCCTCTCCATTAGTTAACAAAGTGACATGCAACACTTTGCTCTTCGTTAATTTTCCTCATTTCTGGTATAGCTTGCTTACATATATCTGATGCAAAGGGGCACCTTGTGTGGAAGGTACAACCACTCGGCGGATTTTTAGGATTTGGAATATCACCAGTTAAAACGATCTTCTTTTTTCGTAATGTTGGGTCTGCAATCGGTACGGAAGCAATGAGCGCTTGTGTATAGGGATGCTTTGGTTCATTAAATATGGTTTCTTTACGCCCAATTTCTACAATGGATCCTAAATACATAACCCCAATATAATGGCTAATATGTTCTACAACACTTAAATCGTGAGAAATAAAGAGATAAGATATTTTATATTCTTGCTGCAATTGCTTTAATAGATTCAATATTTGTGACTGTATAGATACATCCAACGCAGACACAGGCTCATCAGCAATAATTAATTTTGGCTTTGTTATTAAAGCACGGGCAATACCCAAACGCTGTCTTTGTCCACCACTGAACTCATGTGCATAGCGATCAGCATGTTCAGCATTTAATCCAACGACTTCCAGCATTTCAAGCACTAGTTTTTCACGCTCTGCTTTCGAAAGTTTTGTATGAATTTCTAAAGGCTCTCCAACAAGCTCCTTGACCTTCATTCTTGGATTCAATGAGGCATATGGATCTTGAAAAATCATTTGAACAGTTTGCCTTAAGTGCCTTAATTCAGATGGCTTTGCAGTAGCTACTTCTTTCCCATCCACAACGATACTTCCATTCGTTGGTGCTATCAATCTAGTAATTAATCTGCCCGTAGTAGATTTCCCACAACCACTTTCCCCAACTAAACTAAATGTCGTACCTTCTTCTATTTCAAAGGAGACATCTATAACTGCGTTAACATATTGCTTTTTTTGAAATAACCCTCCGGCTATTTGAAAGCTCTTTTTTAAATTCTCCACTTTTAATATACTGTTAGGCATTTACTTCCACATCCTTTTTCACATATAGCCAGCAGCTACATTGGCGTGTAGCCGAAATTTTTACTGTCGGTGGACTCTCCTGATGGCATATAGACATCGCTTGATTACAACGTGGAGCAAATTTACAACCATTCGGCATATTTTGTGGGGATGGTACTTGACCATTGATAGAATCTAATACTTCTTTGTTATCACCAATTTTCGGTACAGATGCAATTAAACCTTTTGTATAGGGATGCTTGGGGCTAGCAAATAATTCAAAGACATCTGCTTCCTCTACAACCTGCCCTGCATACATGACCACTACCCTATCACACATTTCCGCCACAACACCTAAATCATGTGTAATTAATAAAATAGCTGTCTCATTTTCTTCCTTTAGCTTTTTCATTAGCTCTAAAATTTGAGCTTGTATCGTGACATCAAGCGCAGTGGTTGGTTCGTCAGCAATAAGTAAATTAGGGTGGCAGGCCATAGCCATTGCAATCATTACCCGTTGGCGCATTCCTCCTGAGAGCTGATGTGGATATTCATAAATGATTTCCTCGGCTCTTCCTATGCCCACGCTTTTTAACATTTGGATTGCATGATGCTTACTTTCGTTTTTCGGCAGCTTCAAATGCATCTCAATTGCTTCCATTAACTGCTTGCCTATTTTTAAGACAGGATTTAAAGAAGTCATGGGCTCTTGAAAAATCATGGCCATTTGCTTGCCACGAATCTTCCGAATTTCTGATTCGGACATTTTCGTCAAGTCATGTCCATTAAAATGTATAGAGCCATTGACGATTTTGCCTGTAGTACCGTGAAATAATTGCATGATGGATAACGATGTTAAGCTTTTTCCACTGCCCGATTCTCCCACTAAGCCTACTATCTCTCCTTTACGGATGGAAAAATTGACACCTCTTAAAATTTTGATTTCCTTATTATCACGCGTAAAGGACGTTTCTAAGTCAATTACTCGTAATACATGTTCTGGCATAGGCATTCTCCTTAATTATTTTTTATTTTTGGATCTAACACATCTCGTAATCCATCACCTATTAAGTTAAATGCTAGTACGGTTAAAAATATGGCAATACCTGGCATTATGACTACATGCGAAGATGTCCCTAAATAGTCGCGCCCACTACTTAGCATTACTCCCCACTCAGGCATTTCAGGGCTTGCACCTAAGCCTAAAAAACTTAAACCAGAAGCTGCTAAAATGGCTGTCCCTATACGCATTGTGACAAAAATGATTAACTCACTAATTGTTTCAGGGAAAATATGTTTCCACAGCACTCTAACATGCGATGCTCCCATAGATTGTGCTGCTTCTACATAGACATTCTCCTTCGCATTCAATGTAGCACCTCTGACTAAACGAGCAAAAGATGGCACACTAAAGATCATCACAGCAATGATGACATTATTAATACCAGGGCCCAATAAGGCTACAATGGCAATCGCTAATAATAAATCAGGGAATGAAAACAACACATCACAGCTACGCATGATGATTTTGTCAACCCACCCACCGAAGTAACCGCTAATTAAACCTAAAATAGTTCCTAGTATTAAGCCTAAAAATACGGCACTGAAACTCACCATTAAGGATATTTTTGCGCCTACTATTAAACGACTAAAAATATCTCGACCATACTCGTCCGTTCCTGCCAAATGACTTGCACTTGGTCCCTCTAATAAAGCATTATAATTCGGTACAAAAGGATCGTAAGGTGCGATATAAGGGCCAATAATAGCGATTACAATTAACAATCCTATAAAGATACTTGCTACCAAAGCAGCCTTTTGTTTTTTAAAAGACTTCCAAAATTCTTTAAGAGGAGAGTATTTTCTTTGTGTATTTTGCACTTGGCTATTTTGCACAGTAGTTGGTGAAGTCATTTTGTTCCCTCCCTTAAGAATTTAATTGGATTTTTGGATTTAACACGGTATAAAGCACATCAACGATTAAATTGACTAAAATAAATTCAAATGCAAATAACAGCAGTGCAGACTGAATGACGGGATAATCTCGAAAGGCAATCGAATCAATTAAAAGTCGTCCCATTCCTGGAAAACTAAAGACTGTCTCCACTACCACCGATCCTCCTAAGAGAAATCCGAATTGCAGACCTGCTACTGTTACCACAGAAATCAAGGAATTTCTTAAAGCATGGGTAACAATAACGGAGTGTTCTTTCAATCCTTTTGCTCTCCCTGTTCTTATAAAATCTGCTTGTAACGTTTCAAGCATGGAAGAACGAGTAAATCGCGCAATCATTGACATAATGCCAGCCCCTAAAGTCAAGGAGGGCAAAATATAACTAGAAAAGCCATCTAATCCACCTGTCGGAAATAGCCCTAGCTGCACTGAAAATAATTGAATTAATAATAAGCCCAACCAAAATCCTGGAATTGAGATGCCAGAAACAGCCGTTACCATACCAAAATAATCAGGCCATTTGTTTTTATTGATGGCAGAAAGAACACCAATCACCAAACCCATTAATGTAGCCCAAAACATGGAAAGGAAAGTAAGATGAAGAGAAGGCATAAACCTTGTTTTAAACATATCTATGACAGGTAGTCCTGTTGTTAAAGATGTTCCAAGCTCACCCGTCACAAGATTTTTCATATAATCCATGTATTGTTTAAGAATGGGTTTATCTAAACCTAACTCATGGCGTACATTTTCAACATCTTCTAGCGTGGCATCCTTACCAGCTACTAATCTTGCAGGGTCACCTGGTATGAAATGAATAAATAAGAATGTTAATATAGAAATGACAATTAATATCGGTATCATTTCAACAATTCTTCTTGCTATATACTTCCACATGTGGCCTTCCTCCTTTCTATTTTTATGGAAAAGGAATTGACGAGCATCAATTCCTTTTACTGTTCATTACTCCACTTTGGCATTCTTCACATCAAGCCCACCTGTAGGGTTTACTAGCACACCGCTCACATTTGAACGTACACCATATACAACTTCATCTACCCCTAAGAAAATCCAAGGTGTATCTTGATAAACGATTTCCTGTAATTTTTCATATAATTCAGCTTGGCGATCTACATCTGAAATGGAGTTAGCTTCATCCATTAATTGATCTGCCTCCGTGTTATGATAGTAAGCTGTATTTGCACCATTCGGTGGGAATGATACGCTATGGAAAAGAGGCTTTGTTGCATTCGTTATATCCGAAGCATATGCTGACCAACTCACATACCACATTTGTAATTTCGCATCATCTGGTGTTTGTGCTCCATAGATTTCGTCTGATAAAGTTCCTTCTTCCATCGATTTAATTTCTACTTTTACACCGATTTGACCTAACTGTTGTTGAATAAACTGCATACCCTTCATCGTATCCGAGTTTGTGTTCCCCCAGATTTCAATATCGAAGCCATCTGGATAGCCTGCCTCAGCCAATAATTCTTTTGCCTTTTCAATATTGTGTTCATACATTTTTTGCTGCTTATAATAAACGGTTTTGGAAGGAATAATAGAGTCTAATGGTAAACCAAGCCCTGCATTCACCACTTTTAAATAAGCATCCTTGTCCACGGCGTAGTTAAAGGCTTGTCGAACTTTAATATCATCCAAAGGTTTTTTATAGGTATTTAATGAAACGTAATGTGCAATTGTAGAAGGAACCTTATTTACCTCTACATCTTTACTATTAGAAAGCTCATCAATATTTTGTGCTGGCACAGGATAGATAACCTGAGCATCGCCCGCTTTTAGCATCGCTACGCGCGAGCCGTTTTCTGGCACTGGTTTATAGGTGATTTTAGCAACACGTTCTCCACCATCCCAATAGCCATCAAAGTTTTCAATTGTTAAATGGTCTCCTTGTACCCATTCAACAAATTTATATGGTCCTGTACCAACAGGTTTTTTAGGTATGTCTGCTGAATTTTCTTTAATCATTTTTGGACTAATCATTTTGGCAACTCCGAAACGTGTAATCATTGGTCCATATGGTTCTTTTAAAGTAACTTTAATTTCATAGTCGCCTAGGATTTCAACATCGCTGATTAAGCTAAAACCACGAGAATATAAACGTAAGCTTTCATCATTCATGATTCGTTCAATGTTGACCTTTACAGCTTCAGCATTAAACTGCTCCCCGTCATGAAAAGTAACCCCTTCTTTAAGTTTGAATGTATAGACTAGCGCGTCTTCACTAATTGAATAGTCATCTGCTAGAACCTTAATAATTTGACCATCTGCATTAAAGCCTAACAATCCTTCTAGCATTGTCTCCTGTACAGAACTCGAATTCGTATCCCCTGTGTTATGTGGATCCATTGAAATAAAGTTTTCATTTACAGCGATAACAAGTTCATTTTTTGAACTAGCTGTACCTGAATCTGTAGTAGACTTGTCCCCAGTATTTGATGCGTTAGAATTGTCTTTCTCTGCGCATGCTGCTAAAAGCAATGTACATAGAATTACAAAAACCAATTTTTTAACATAATTCATCTCATCTACTCCCTTTGTAAAAATCTATAAAAATATTTCTTAAAACTTAAATTAAGAAATATAATTACCAAAAAATATTTATTTTCTCCACTGATGAAAATAAGTAGGCAAAAAATAAACTATATTTTCTTACGATTAGACAATTCAATTCAGGAAAAATTGCTCCCTCAACTATCACAATTGCTTTTAATCAGAAAGTATAGTTCAAAATACAAGGTGTATTTATTCCACTGCTGAAAATAAATGAGTAAAAAAATATTCCCTCTCAGGACATTTTTATTATCAGAAAATTAATTATTTTTTAACAACTATAAACTATGAAATCTATTATTTCCACTATTTTTTTAATAAATTTCAGAATTTTATAATTGTTTTTATTGAACTATAATAATTATCCCTAGAGTTTTTGTTGCCCCAAAGGCCAATAATAAAAGTTCTAAAAGCCCTTATTACATGGCTTTTAGAACCTACATGAATAGTTGCTATAGCGTATTTATACTATTCACAACCACATTTAGTATGCGGTCAAGATCTTCTTGTGAAATATTAAGTGGTGGTGATAACGTTAAGACATTATTAAACCCTGCTACAGTAGCTCCATTTTTCCCAATGATGACCCCTTGCCCTTTACATGCTGCAATGACAGCATTCACTTTCTCTACAGGTAAAGGTTCTTTCGAAACTTTATCTACCACTAATTCAATTCCAATCAATAAGCCTTTGCCTCGTACATCTCCTACATTTGGGTGATGCTGTAATTCTTGTTGCAGTGTTTTTAGTGTTGCTGCACCAATTTCCTTGGAACGGTCAAATAAAGCCTCTTGCTCAAGAATCTCAATATTTTTTAATGCGACTGCACATGCCACCGGTGAGCCACCGAATGTATTTACATGGCGGAAATAGCCGTATGCATCTGATCCAGTAAACGCCTCATATATTTCACGCTTTACCGCTGTAGCTGATAATGGTAAATAGGCACTTGTAATTCCTTTGGCCATTGTAATAATATCAGGCTTTACACCATAATTCATAAATCCAAATGGCTTCCCTGTTCGACCAAAGCCACAAATAACCTCATCCACAATCATTAAAGCGCCGTGTTTTTTGCATACTTCTTCAATACCTTTTAAATAGTTTTCTGGAGGCATAATGACACCACCACCTGTAATAATAGGCTCTAAGATCATTGCTGCAATTGTATCGCCCAGCTCCCAGGTCATCGTTTTGTCTACGGCCTTTACACTCGCTAAATCTAATGGTGCAATAGTCTCACTTTCATGCTCACGATATTGATCAGGTGGTGCAACATGGATAAAGCCAGGTGATAGAGGCTCATATTTATATTTACGCTCCGCCTGCCCTGTTGCCGCTAATGCACCGAAGGAGTTCCCATGATAAGCACGGTAGCGAGAGACGATTTTATAGCGCGAGCTTTGTCCTTTTTGCTGATGGTATTGTCGAGCTATTTTAAAAGCTGTTTCATTCGCTTCTGAACCACTGTTAGAGAAGAAAATAACATAATCTCCACCAAGCATTTCATTAAGTTTTTCGGCTAGTTCCACGGCTGGTAAATGTCCCTGAGATAAAGGTGCATAAGCATTTTTCATCATTTGTTCATGGGCTGCATCCGCTAATTCTTTACGACCATAGCCAACATTGACACACCATAGCCCAGCCATCGCATCAATATATTCCACACCATCTGTATCAGTAATTCTTGCACCATCAGATTTCTCTACTACATACGTGGCTTGTGGATTATAGGGTTTCATCGAATGCCATACATATTGCTCATCCTTTGCTAATACATCACTTTTAAGATTGATCTGCGTCATCGCCAAACACCCCTCATTATTATTTTAGTTTTTCGCATCGTTATTACTTGGGAACGCAAAGGAGCTTGCTGTATCCTCTGTCTCATCGGGCCAACGTTCAGAAATCGTTTTTGCCTTTGTAAAGAACCTCGCCTGATCTGGACCAAACATATGCCCTTCACCAAACTTAGAGCGTTTCCACCCACCAAAGTTATGATAGCCAACTGGGATTGGGATTGGCACATTTACTCCTACCATACCCACCTCTATTTCTTCTTGGAATTTACGCGCTGCCGCACCACTGCTTGTAAACATTGTGACACCATTGCCAAGCTCATGATCATTTATTAAATCAATAGCCTCTTGTAGTGAATCAACCCCTACTACAATACGTGCTGGACCAAAGACCTCCTCTTTGAAGATCGTCATTTTTGGTGTGACATGATTAAGTAATGTAGGACCAAGATAAAAACCATTTGACGATTCACATACTTTTGGATTTCTTCCGTCGATGACAAGATTCGCTCCTTCACTGACTGCCCCATCGATATAACGTATAATCGTTTCCTTTAATTGTTTAGTGATAACAGGACCAAAATCGACGTCTTGCTCTGTATAAGGCCCTACCTTTAGTTCGGAAATTTTATTTTTCAATATTTCCGTAAATCGTTGCTCCGTATCCTTCCCTACAACGAGTGCACCAGAAATAGCCATGCAACGCTGAGATGCTGCGCCATATGCTGCTCCTAAAAAGGCATTTGCTGTCTGTTCTAAATTGGCATCAGGCATAACAATCATAAAGTTCTTTCCACCACCAAATGCAGCGACTCGTTTATTGTGCTTTGTCCCAGTTTGATAGATATATTCAGCAACAGGCGTTGAGCCAACAAATGAAATTGCTTGAATCTCTTTATTTTCTAATAGTTCATCGACTGCCTCTTTATCTCCATTAACCACTGTCCAAATACCGTCTGGTAGACCTGCCTCTTTCCATAATTGGCTCAAATATAATGCTGAAATAGGTACACGTTCAGATGGCTTTAGAATAACTGCATTTCCTACCGCAACAGCCATACTTGTAATAGCCAGTGGTACCATAACAGGGAAATTAAATGGTGCAATGGTTGCTACTACACCAAGAGGCGATTTGGCAGAAAAAGCATTAATATTTCCACCTACATTGACGGAATACTCTCCTTTTAGCATTTGTGGGGCACTGATCGCCATATCCACAGATTCAATACCACGAACAATTTCACCTTTCGCATCTTCCTTAGTTTTTCCACTTTCTTGGCAAATCACATTGATAAGTTCTTCCTGTCTTTCTACTAACAGCTGACGGAAACGATGTAGCACTTCTACCCGCTTCCCAATTGATGTTTTTTTCCATGCTGGAAAGACTTCCTTAGCTAACTGAATAGCATGCTTTACCTCGGCTCTTGAAGCAAGGGGTACTCTTGCAATAACCTCACCTGTTGACGGATTATATACTTCAGAGAATCTGTTACTTGTACCTACTACCTCTTCTCCTTTGATAAAATGTGTTAGCGTTTTCATTTCTTGTTGAACTGTCATAATGGACCACTCCTTTATTCGTCTTATTGTTCAAAATCAAACTTGTCTTTTGTGAAAAGGGAACTTGATTCATCGGCTTGTTTGATCACCTTTTTCTTTTGAGTCAGCATATAGAAAATCATCACAATGGCCACAATAACGCATGTAAATAAAATTTGTGAGCGCATAGACTCTATAAAGAACATCGCAATGAGTAATGCTGTTGTTGCTACTATTGTTAAATATGTTAAATATGGAAATAGCCACATTTTCACCTTTAATAGCTCTGGATTTTCTTGCTCAATCTTCCGTCGCATTCTTAACTGTGAAAAGGCAATGATTAAATAAAGAATCAACGTAATAGCACTACAAGAACTTAATAAAAACATAAATACTTTATCTGGCGACACATAGTTCATAATGACCGCAATATATGAGAAAAATGTTGCGGCAAGTATGGCATTAACAGGTGCACCATTTTTATTTAATTTTAAAAATGCCTTTGGTGCTTCTCCTTTTTCCGCTAAAGAAAATACCATTCTTGATGTAGCATAAAGTGCTGAATTTAGGCATGATAATACAGCAGTTAAAACAACAAAATTCATAATTTGTGCGGCTGCAGGAATACCAATATAATCAAGTACCGCTACATAAGGACTTGTTAAAATATCTGAGGAATGCCAAGGCAATAGCGTCACTACAACTGCAATAGAGCCTACATAGAAAATTAAAATACGCCAAGTAATAGAATTGGTAGCTTTTGTGACAGCGGCTAACGGTTCATCCGATTCACCAGCAGCAATCGCAACGATTTCTGTCCCCATAAATGAAAAAATAACGATAACGACACCCATTAGAACAGCGCCAAAACCATTTGGCAAAAAACCACCCTGTTCAACTAAATTGGTCATACCAACAGCATTAAAGTTTGGAGCAATACCAAAGATAATAAAAGCACCAAGACCTAGAAAAACGACTATACTTGCAACCTTAATAAGAGAGAACCAATACTCAAACTCACCAAAAGCTTTGACAGAAAGAACATTTGTTAATGTAAGTGCTACAGTTAATAACAGACTTAAAAGCCATAAAGGAATCCCATCGTACCAATATTGAATAATGGCAGCTGCTGCTGTTGCCTCTAAAGCAATGGCAATCACCCAGAAAAACCAGTACAACCATCCAATCATAAAACCTGCCCACGGACCAATGGCTTCATGTGCATAGTGAGCAAACGATCCACTCGTTGGATTGACTGCCGCCATCTCACCTAGCATACGCATAACTAATACAACGATAATTCCTGCAAATATATACGATAAAATTGCCCCTGGACCAGCTAGGTTAATGACCGAGCCACTCCCCATAAATAGTCCAGCACCGATTACACCGGCAATCGCAATCATCGTCATATGCCGCTTCTTTAATCCTCTTTGTAAATGCGTTTGTTGTCCCATATCTGTCACCCCTTTTAGTAGATTGCTTGATCGCTTACAAAAATCTTACATCTTTCATAACGTTGAAGTAATAGACAAACTGTAAAATTCTATACTTTTGTTTTATACATAATGTAAAATAGACTAAATATTCTTAAAATAATTTTTAAACGATTTTATGAGTAAATTTTTAGCACCAAGCAGAAATTATTGAATTCTAACCACAGACACGTATGTCAAAAGGAGGGGCAAAAATGAGCCCATTTCAACTAAAAGTACTAGACGTTTTACAGAATAAATATTTTCTAAATGCAGAGGTAGTTGCAGGTCATGAGGGATTAACAAGGAGCGTTAAATGGGTACATGTACTAGAAATCATACATGTTGATAATTTTTTAGTTGGTGAAGAGTTAGTATTAACTACAGGGCTTAGTCTCCAACATAGTATTGAGGACTTTGTATCCTTTATAGAAGCCATCATTCAAAAAAATTGTGCTGCCCTTTGTATTGAATATGGCACCTCTATTCAAGCAGTTCCTGAAGCGATTTTAACACTTGCCAACCGCCACCAGTTTCCTATTATTGTTTTCCATGAAGCAGTTCCTTTTGTTCGTATTACACAGGATTTACATAGTCAAATTATCAATCAGCAATATCTATTGATTTCTTCACTAGAAGCTTACTCACAAACATTGAACAAAAATGCAGTATTGGGACAAAATACGGACGATATTTTACAAAATATGTATAATGAATTGAAAATACAAATTATGTTTTCCATTAAGGGAAGAGAACCTGTCTTTTTCCCGAATATGGTTCATAAAAAGCGGCAGCAATTCCTAACATTGAATACATCGTCTCAGCAATTTAAACATGAGCCTATTTTTCTATTTGATCAACATTATGCCGATTTATCAATTTATCGAGAAGATGGGCTTTTCTCCGAATTTGAATTATTAATATTAGATCGCACGGCAACAGCGTTGGCACAGCTTTTAATGCGAGAGTTCTATATTGAGGAAAAAAAGAATATTGAGGATGCTTCGATTTTAGCTGATTGGATTGATCAAAAACTATCTAAGGAGGAAATCTATAAATTTATCGTTACACATTATACTAACTATACACAATCCAGTGGCACTGTCTTTATTTTGGCTTCTCCTAATACGTTGACAAAGGCACAGGAGGATGTAGTCTATAGTAAGCTTTATTATCGTAATCTCTTTGAGCAACATGGCTTTATTCCATTTTTATTTGAAAGAAAAAGCTATGTTATTTTTATTTTACTGCATACAAAAGATAGTAAAGCCATTCGTGATATGCTAAACAACATGTTTTCCTCTTTGGTCAAAACTGAATTTTATAAAAAGCAGCAGGCACAAGGTTATCAGATAGCTATTGGGAAGGTCGTTTGTGATGTAGATGAAATTCCTAAAAGTTATCAAACTGCACTAGAAACCTTATATATTTGTCGAAAAGTACAAACGTCCTCGTTCTTTTATGATGATCTGCATTTATATCATTTAATCTATAAATTACAAATGCAGGTGGATTTACAGGAAGTGATTTACGACTATTTACAGCCCGTTATTGAATACGATGAAAAATATAATAGTAAGCTTCTCGAAACATTGCAGGTGTATTTACAAACAAATGGCTCTAAACAGCAAACAGCGAATCAATTGTTTATTGTTCGTCAAACACTCTATCACCGCTTAAAAAAGCTTGAAAGTTTACTTGGTAAAAATTTTATGAACGGGCATAACCGCATTACACTTGAATTTATGCTACTAGCCAATTCATTGATCGAGGATAAGAGCTAGAAAAAAGTTGGCACGCTTAAAAGGCTATCTCCCCTCCTAAGCGTGCCCTTTATTACCCTTTCACAACTACATCGTGATACAATCCAGGTCTACGATCATCGTAAACAGGAATTCTTCTACGTACTTCATCGACAATAGAAAAGTCTACATCGATCACTGCTACTTCCTCGTCCTCAGCACCTACCCATAATACTTCTCCCCAAGGCTGAATAATCATAGACTGCCCATTAAAATTTTCTACCTTTTTCGAAATACGATTTACTGCAATCACAAAGCATTGATTTTCAATTGCACGAGCCTGTAGCAACGTTTTCCAATGGTCAATCCTCGGAGTTGGCCACTGCGCTGGTACAAATAATACCTTTGCTCCTTGTAATGCATGTGCACGTAACCATTCTGGAAAGCGAATATCATAGCAAATGACACCAGCAGCTTCAATATCATCTAAAGCAAAACGATTCATTTCATCCCCTGCTTCCAAGTAAAGATGCTCGTCCATTAAACGGAAAAGATGTGCCTTGCTATATTCCCCAACTAGTTCTCCATTACGATCAAAGGTATACATCGTATTATAAAATTTATCGCCTTTCTTTGTTGAAACAGAGCCCCCTACAATATGTACATCAAGTTCCTTAGCAAGTTTAGCCAAAAAGGCCTTTGTCCGCTCACCATTGATATCTGCTAGCTCAGGTAGTTTCTCTAAAGCATAGCCTGTATTCCACATTTCAGGTAACACTATGATTTCTGCCCCATTTTTTGCAGCTTCACGAATCTTATCCTCGGCACGTTCAAAATTTTCTTCAACTTTGTCAAAGCCAATATTTAATTGAATACAACCGATTTTCATCTCTATTCCTCCTCTAGACAATTAACAGAAAAAGTAATACTATTTGCTTCATATTCTTCAATAATAATTATTATATTCTGAAAAAGGTGATCATGCATGGAATTCTCTAAAAAACTACAGCAACTACCCACTCAATTTTTTGCAGCACTCGTTCAAAAAGTAAATTTGGCTCTAGAAGAAGGGCGTGATGTCATTAACCTTGGGCAAGGAAATCCCGATCAGCCAACGCCTATTCACATCATTCAAGCATTACAGGAAGCAGCTGAAAATCCTCACAACCACAAATATTCACCATTTAGAGGTCTCGCTGAATTACGCCAAGCTGCTGCGGACTTTTATCAACGTGAATATCAGGTAGAACTAAATCCAGATACAGAGGTAGCGATTCTTGGTGGAACAAAAATTGGTCTAGTTGAGCTACCTTTAGCTGTGTTAAACCCTGGTGACACGATGCTCTTACCAGATCCTGGATATCCAGATTACCTATCAGGTGTTGTACTAGGAGACGTCAATTTTGAAGTAATGCCCCTTTTTGCTGAAAATGATTTCTTACCTGATTATCATGCATTACCTGATGAAGTGAAAGAAAAAGCAAAGCTTCTTTACTTAAATTACCCGAACAACCCTACAGGTGGTACAGCATCACTTGCGTTTTTTGAAGAGACCGTTCGCTTTGCGAAGGAGCACAATATTATCGTATCACATGATTTTGCTTATGGGGCAATAGGATTTGACGGTAATAAACCAGTTAGCTTCCTTCAAGCAAAGGGTGCAAAAGAAGTAGGAGTTGAAATGTATACATTATCGAAAACCTATAATATGGCTGGCTGGCGTATAGGCTTCGCTGTAGGAAATGCTGAGATTATTGCTGCTATTAATCTAATTCAGGATCATCTGTTTTGTAGTCAATTCCCTGCCATTCAACAAGCTGCAGCAGTAGCACTGACGGCTTCCCAGCAATGTACGGATGAACTACGAGCTACTTATGAGCGTCGCCGCAATGTACTCATTGAAGAAGCTCGAAGAATTGGCTGGCATGTTACGGCTCCAAAAGGCTCCTTCTTCGCATGGCTCCCTGTACCACTAGGCTATACAAGTGAACAGTTTGCTGATCTTTTGCTCGAAAAAGCTGATATCGCTGTAGCAGCAGGTAATGGCTTCGGTCAATATGGTGAAGGCTATGTACGCGTAGGATTGCTGGTTAGTGAGGAGCGCTTACGTGAAGCAATCCATAGAATCGAGCAATTACAATTGTTTAAAAGATAATGACGCCGTATCCTGTAGCTATCACTAGCTACAGGATTATTACTATTTTTCAATTTTCCTTGGTTGCCCTAAACCATTTTCTAATGGATAAAATTGAACATGACCTGTTTCATCATCCCATTTTCGAATATGTTGAATTCCTTGTACCTCTGCCAACACGATGTCAGCAGTAATAACAGGGTTGCCCCCTTTTATTAAATGCCCACCTGATACAACACCCCATTGATCGCTCATAGAACCATGGATATGTGTCTCATATCCACCATCTCGTTTACACACCACACCTGAACCTTGAATAAATTCTAATGGTCCCTCTTTTTCAATCACATCACTAAAACGAACATGAATTTGAGCTGTTGCATCTGGCACTAAATAAACAAAGCTGCTTTTTTGAAAGCTGCCAATACAGCTTACAATTGTTGCTGACTCTATGCTATTCTCTTCGCAAAGCGCTTCAATCCCTTCAATGATATCTGTTCCCGTTAGAAAACGAGCACTAATAACCTTACCAAATGAACCTATACCATAATTAACTCTTATAGACATTGTAATCCCTCTTTTGCGTCGAAATATTATAATTATATAAAAAATTTAAAAATTATTTATTGACTTACTATACCCTATAAATTATATTAGTTCTATCGGAATTACAAAAAAATATTATAAATCTCTTATCAAGAGTAGCTGAGGGACTGGCCCTATGAAGCTCGGCAACCTCCTTTTTAAAGGAAGGTGCTAAATCCTGCAAACGAAATTCGTTTGATAGATAAGAGAGGACATCTTTTCATGAGCCTCTCTTAATTTGTAAGAGAGTTTTTTTATTTTCAAAAAACCGATAAAAACAATCTTGGAGGTATTATCATGAAAAAGAAAAATAAATTTTTAGTAGGATTAGCAAGTCTAACATTAGTAGCAGCTTTAGCAGGCTGTGGCTCTAAAGAAGATAGTAAAAGCCAAGCTGAAGGAATTGATGAAAAGAAAATCGTTGTAGGCGTCACTTCTGGTCCACACGAACAAATTGCAGAAGTAGCCGCTAAAGTAGCAAAAGAAAATGGGCTAGAAGTTGAACTAAAATCATTTTCTGACTATGTTTTACCTAATACATCCTTAGCTGAAGGTGATCTTGATGCGAACAGCTATCAACACGAGCCTTTCCTAGATACATTTAATAAAGACCATGATACAGATTTAGTACCAGTGGGCAAGACGATTTTAAATCCAATGGGTATCTACTCAGAAAAATATAAATCCTTTGATGACATTCCTGAAGGTGCAACGTTTGGCTTACCAAACGACCCAACGAATGGAGCGCGTGCCCTCTTTGTTTTACAGGAAGCTGGCTATATTAAGTTAAAAGAGGGTGCAGACTTAACAGCCTCGATCCGTGATGTAGAAGAAAACAAAAAGAATTTAAAATTCATTGAATTAGAGGCGGCTCAAATTCCTAAACAACTTAGTGAGGTAGATGTAGCAGCTATTAATACAAACTTTGCATTAGAAGCTGGTATTAATCCTAAAGATGACTCTATTTTATTGGAATCTACTGATTCTCCATACGTGAACTATATTGTTGTACGTGCTGAAAATGAAAATGATCCAACAATTAAAAAGTTCGTTGAGGCTTACCAATCTGACGAAGTGCGTCAATTCATCGAAGAGGAATTCAAAGGTTCTGTAATCCCTAGCTGGTAATATGTTCAGAAAGCTTCTATAAAGCCGAAGAATCTGCTGAAATTCCCCAATGGGAAGACGAGCAGATTCTTGCTTTTTAGAAGGTTGAGAAAGGAGCAAACAATTGCATGATTCAATTACAAAATATCTCAAAAGAATTTAAGTCGAAAAAAGGCATCATAAAAGCTGTGGATGGCATCAATCTTCACGTAAAAAAGGGACAAATTCATGGTGTAATAGGCTATAGTGGTGCTGGTAAAAGTACACTCATTCGTTGCGTTAATCTACTAGAACGTCCTACAGCAGGAAAAGTAGTGATAGACAATGTAGACATTACGACCCTTTCTCTTCACGAATTACGTCAAACACGCCAAAAAATCGGGATGATCTTCCAGCACTTTAATCTCTTAAAAACAGCAACAGTTTACAATAATATTGCAGTTCCCTTAAAGCTACTAGGCTATAAAGAGGCGGAAGTAAAAAACCGAGTAGCTAAGTATGCTGAAATTGTCGGTTTAACAGATAAACTAGATAGTTACCCAAATCAACTTTCAGGTGGTCAAAAACAGCGTGTGGCTATTGCACGTGCCTTAGCACAGGAACCAGAGATTTTACTTAGCGACGAAGCAACAAGTGCACTTGATCCAGAGACAACGGAAGCCATTCTTGAATTGTTGTTAAAAATTAATCGTGAATTAGGCATTACGATTCTGCTCATCACACATGAAATGAATGTAATTCAAAAAATTTGCGATGAGGTTTCTGTTCTAGAATCAGGGAAAGTTGTGGAATTTGGCACAGCGATTGAACTTTTTGCGAAACCGAAGCACCCTACAACGCGAAAGTTTTTGAATACAATTTCACAACGTAATTTATCCCCTTCTCTTATTGAGCAATTAAATGTTTCAGGAAGTGTAATCCGTTTAACATTCCTTGGTGAAAGTACTGGTAAGCCATTATTAGCAGAAGTCACTAAGGTATATGATGTGCAACCAAATATTTTAACAGCTAATATTATTGAATTAAAAAACGGTATTGTCGGCAATATTGTGGTGCATTTACATGGCGAAACGCAGATTGTCCAAAAGGCGTTAACGTATTTTTCAGAAAATGGCGTGGCAGTGGAAGAATTAGGAGGTGCGTTCAATGAGTAGTATCCAAAGCTTCTTTACAGATTGGTCAGATGTTATTGGCAAAGCAATTATCGAAACATTTCAAATGGTCGGAATTTCATTATTTTTCTCCATTCTGATTGGCATTCCATTAGGGCTATTAATCGTTTTAACACGACCAGGACAATCCTTTGAAAATAAATTTTTCTATCAGTTTTTTAATCTATTTATCAATATTGTTCGCTCTGTTCCATTTATCATTTTACTATTCTTCATCTTACCTTTTACCAAGTTAATTGTAGGTACAACAATTGGTGTTAAAGGTGTAATCGTTCCACTAGTTGTTTACACAGCTCCTTATATTGCACGACTGATGGAGTCTGCGCTTTTAGAAGTGGATTCCGGAGTAGTAGAAGCCTACACAGCCATGGGTATTAAACGTCGCCATATCATTTGGCATGTCCTATTACGTGAAGCGCGACCATCTATTATTTTAGGCTTAACAATTGCCACAATAGGATTAATTGGTGCAACAGCAATGGCAGGAATGGTTGGTGCTGGCGGTTTAGGTGACCTTGCCTATCGTTATGGTCATTTGCGCTATGAGGTTGATGTGATGTATGCAACTGTCTTTATCTTAATCATCCTTGTGCAGAGCATTCAATCCATTGGTAACCGCTTCGCCGCGAAGTTGAAAAAAGATTAAGAGGAGAATGAAGATGACAAACGAAATTTATGTAGAGAAAAGTGGCTATATTGCAACGTTAGTATTAAACCGCCCGGATAAACGGAATTCTTTATCAAGGGCAATGTTTCAAGCCATAGTAGACCAACTAGAGCTGCTCCGTATAGATTCTTCCATCAAACTTTTAATTGTTCGCGGTGTCAATGAAGTAGCCTTTTCTTCCGGTGCAGATATTAGCGAGTTTTTAGATGTTCGTTATGCTACAGACAATGCTAAAGCCTATAATGAATTGGCTCTAAAGGCGATCGATACTCTCTATAAATTTCCACACCCGACAATTGCTATGATTCAGGGCTTAGCAATTGGTGGTGGCTTAGAGTTAGCAAATGCTTGTGATTTTAGAATAGCAACGCCTAAGAGTAAGCTAGGCATTACCGCTGCAAACATAGGTATTGTCTATAATTTAGAAAGCACGAAACGTCTCATCAATATTGTTGGTGTCGCTAAGGCAAAGGAAATTTTGTACACAGCTACTATTTTTACAGCTGAAGAAGGAAAAAATATTGGTTTAATTACGGCCCTACACGAACCAGAGGAAATTGATGAGGCGACATTGCAATTCGCTGAACATTTATTAAGTAAATCATCCATTGCAAACGCAGGCATCAAAAAAATTATCCAAGCAATTGTTGATGGTGAAATTGAAGAAAACGATGAGCTGGCACAGTTAGTTTTGGATTCATTTAGTTCAGACGATTATAACGAAGGTATTCAAGCCTTTTTAAATAAAAGAAAGCCTATTTTCAATAAATAAGTGAGGTAGTAACGATGACAAACATAACTGATGGCGATCTACTCTTAAAAAATATAACTGCACAAGCCTCCTTCCCCATTTGCTTTGCAGATTTAGAAAAGGCCGTAGCGGAAAAAATCGAAGCTGGCCCTTTTGGCTACATCCGTTCAGGTGCTGGCGGTGAACAAACACTGCGCAATAATCGTGCAGCTTTTGAGAAGTATTCCATTGTTCCCCGATTTTTAAATGATGTGTCAAACGTTGATACATCGGTTCATTTGTTTGGTAAAACATATCCAACTCCTTTGCTTTTTGCTCCTGTGGGCATGAACGGAATGGTTCACGATGAAGGTGAGCTTGCCGTTGCACGTGCCGCCCAGTTTTTAAATATCCCTTATATACAAAGCACTGTGTCCACTTTTGCTCTTGAAGAAGTTGCTCAAGCTGCGCCTTCTGCAACAAAATGGTTTCAATTATATTGGTCTACTAATGAAGAAATTGCTTTTAGCATGGCTGCACGTGCGGAGGGAGCTGGATTTGAAGCGATCGTTTTAACTGTCGACACCGTAATGCTAGGCTGGCGTGAAGAAGATGTACGCAATCAATTTTCACCATTGAAGCTAGGCTATGCAAGAGGAAATTATATGAATGATCCCGTTTTTACAGCCACTTTACCTGATGATTCATTCGAGTCCTACGTACAAGGTGTCTTGCAAAATGTCTTCCACCCAACACTTAATTGGGAACATGTTCGAGAGCTAAAAAAACGTACCAACCTTCCTATATTATTGAAGGGAATTTTACATCCTGAAGATGCAAAACATGCTATCGACAATGGTATTGATGGCATTATTGTATCAAACCATGGTGGCCGTCAATTAGATGGTGTGATTGGTTCACTTGATGCCCTTCCTGCTATTGTGAAAGTTGTGAATGGACAAATTCCTATTATATTAGATAGTGGTGTATATCGTGGCATGGATGCCTTAAAAGCACTTGCTTTAGGAGCGAATGCAGTTGCAATTGGACGTCCTTTCGTCTATGGACTAGCCCTTGAGGGACAACAAGGTGTCGAAAAGGTGATGACCAATCTTTATGATGAATTAAAGGTTTCTATCGCATTAGCCGGTGCTACCTCTGTCAAAGGATTACGCAACATCACATTAGTCAAACAGGATGGGACTGAGGGTAAATGAAACAAGCATTACAAGGATTAAAGGTTATCGATTTATCACAAGTCTTAGCAGGTCCCTATTGCACCATGGTATTAGCAGATATGGGTGCAGAAGTTATCAAAATTGAAAAATACCCAAATGGAGACGATACCCGTACAATGGGTCCATTCGTTAATGAAGAAAGTCATATGTATATGATGGTTAATCGTAATAAAAAAGGTGTCTGCATCAATTTAAAAACGACTGAAGGACTGACTTTATTTAAAGAATTGATTCAATCTGTTGATGTACTTGTGGAAAATTATCGACCAGGTGTCACGAAAAAGCTTGGTATTGATTATGACACATTAAAAGCCATCAATCCTGGCCTAATTTACTGCTCTATTTCTGGTTATGGTCAAACAGGTCCTTATAGTCAAAAGGGTGGCTATGATATTATGGCTCAGGGTCTGAGTGGCTTAATGCATATGACAGGTGAAGCAGATGGACGACCTGTAAAAGTTGGCTTTGCGGTGAATGATATTGCTGCTGCACAAACAGCCTTACAATCGATTTTAATGGCCTATATTTATAAGCTTCGTAGTGGTGAAGGTCAATATATTGATGTGTCCTTAGTGGAGTCAGGTCTTGCGTGGACTGTTTGGGAGGCCGCTGCTTACTTCGGAAAGGGTGAGTTACCTGAGCGAACAGGAACCGCCCATCGTGTGTCTGCGCCCTATCAAGGTTTCAAAACACAGGATGACTATATTCTAGTAGGTGCTGGCAATCAAAAGCTATGGGAGATTTTTGCGGCAAAGGTTGTCAATCGACCTGATTGGTTAGACAATCCTCTCTTTGCTACCAACTATTCACGTGCCCAACATGTGAGGGAGCTGGAAGCAGAAATTGAAAGCGAGCTAATTAAGCATAAGGCTATCTACTGGCTCGAACTATTAGATAAGCATGGTGTACCATCTAGTCCAATCTATTCTTATGACCAAACATTGAATGACCCTCATATACTAGAGCGTGGCATGGTACTGTCCTATGAGCATCCGACTGCTGGACCAATGAGAACATTGGGCTTCCCAGCTAAGTTTTCACAAACACCTGGACAGCTAACAAGTGCAGCACCCACTTTAGGACAACATAATGAAGAAATTTTACAGGCATTAAATATTTCTGATCAAGCTATTCAACAGCTCAAGGCAGGCAAAATAATTGGGTCAAAATAAAGTGATTGTCTATTTTTAGATCGCCCTATCAGTTAGATTTAAGCTTCTATCGGTCACTTTTTTGATTCTATCCTTCACTTTTTCTTTTCTATCATGCAAAAAAGGCTTCCCCATTCATGAGGAAGCCTTTTTCTTATTGAATAACGCCTAATTCACGACCAACCTTCTCGTAAATCGCAATTGCATCATCAAGCATTTCTTTTGTATGTGCCGCTGTTGGCATATTCCGAACGCGACCTGTACCTTTTGGAACTGTTGGGAAGACAATTGATTTTGCATAAACGCCTTCTTCAAATAAACGTTTTGAAAATTCCTGTGTTAACTTTTCATCCCCAATGATGCATGGTGTAATTGGTGTCTCAGACGCACCAATATTAAAGCCAAGCTTCTCAAGCCCCGCTTTTAAATAATTTCCATTATCCCACAGCTTATCGTGTAGCTCTGTTGAATCAATCAGCATTTGCACGGCTGCTGTAATAGCGGCTACATCACCTGGTGGTAATGCTGTTGAGAATAGGAATGGGCGTGAGCGAACTTTTAGCCAATCAATTAAATTTTTCTTACCTGCTACATAGCCACCTACTACACCAATGGCTTTTGATAATGTACCAATTTGGAAATCAATTTCTTTTTCTAATCCAAAATGCTTCACAGTTCCTTTTCCTTTACCTGTTACACCCGAACCATGTGCATCATCCACATACGTGATTAAATCAAACTCTTTAGCTATTTCCACAATTTCAGGTAATTTAGCAATATCACCATCCATTGAGAAGACACCATCTGTGATAACCATGATTTTATTGTATAAACCTGATTCCTTTGCTGCCTTTGCCTTTGCACGTAAATCCTCCATATCAGAGTGATTAAACGCGATGATTTTTGCCTTTGATAAGCGACATCCATCAATAATAGAGGCATGGTTTAATTGATCAGATAGAATGGCATCATTTTTATCCATTACAGCCGAAATAGCTGCCATATTACAATTAAATCCAGATTGATAAGAAATAGCCGCTTCTGTTCCTTTAAATTCAGCAAGCTTTTCTTCTAATTTTACGTGCAAGTCAAGTGTCCCGTTGATTGTACGAACAGCACCTGCTCCAACACCGTATTTATCAATTGTCTCTTTGGCAATACGCTTTAATTCTTCATTTGTTGCTAAACCAAGATAGTTGTTAGAGGATAAGTTAACAAGATTTTTGCCACGGACCTGAATAATTGGGCCATTTGCTCCCTCTACTGGATCGATTTCATTGTATAAGCCCTGTTCATGTAAGGCTTGTAGGTTTTCATCTAAAAATGCATTCAATACTTTTGACAAGCGTATCATCCTTTCCTAGGAAAACTGTTCTCGCTCCTAGTTTAGCACATGCAAGCCATTAGCTACATTACTTTGTTAATCTTTCGAATAGTGGCGCTGTTTTTTCGCGCCATAAAGAAGCCGATAGACAATTATCTAATAAACGACGAACGGTATATTCAGCTTCTGCATATCGTTTGGAATGGCCCATCGCATCCTGTATAGCTTCTTTGTATTGTGCTCGCACTGCCTCGATCGCAGTTTCTGCTTCCTCTGACAGCGCACAATGTTGACCAATATCAAATATCTTATCTCCTAACCTACCATCCTCTGGATCAAAGATATGAGGCTCTGTGCTATCAAAAATACAGAAATTAAGCTCTGGGATAATGACCATATCTACAGATCCCGCATCTAAGCCACACCAAACAATTTGTGCATCAAGCCCTCTTGCATTTGCTTCATCGGCTAAGCTTTTCATTAGTGAAGATTTGCCTGTACCTGGCTTACCTTTAATCATGAAGCGAGTCGTGATACTTTTGGTGATACTATCCACTGTATTTTCCGCACCTCTAGGAGTTAGCGTTCCCAGTAAACGATGTGTCCGCATACCTGTTTTATTCAGAATAATAGATTGGAACACTTCCGACTTTAAATTTTCCACCTGTTCATTTAATGCCTGCCAGTTCATACAGCTTTGTGTGATAACCTCCCAGTCATCATGTAGCTTGATTGCTTGATCCAGTTTCGCTATGCATTTTTCACGCCATGTTGCACGCTCATGCATCGCCTCTGCAAGCTGTTCTCCAACCTTTTTAAGCTGTATGTCTTCTAAGCATTCATAGAAAGACATGACACGATGCTTTGTACCGAGTAAAGTTGGCTCGATATTCCACTCAGATGCCCATACAAAAAGTCTGTTACAGCCTTTTATATAAACGGCCTCAACAACCTCCTCTAATAAAGCATGCTTAAACCACTCGACAGCAAAGCCCTGTTTCACATAGAAGTATCCTAGTTCTTTTAACAGTTCTGAACCTTTAAATGTGGCAGGCCCTTGCAAAAAATAAACGAGAGACGCCTCTTCCATCATTTCTTTATATAAATGCTTCACACCTTGGCCAGTCAATGCGTGTCCAAAATAATACGTTACATTTCCGTTCAAATGTCGTTCCTCCTTTAGCTTGTGCCCTGCATTATATGAAAGAACGCTAAAAAAAATGAAAAGCTACTTCTATCCTTTACAGATATAAGTAGCTTCTTAGTTTAATAGAATGGCTTCATGCCCTCTATATTTCCAATACATTTCATCAATATTTTACGACAATACGGTAATGAATATTGCACAATATAGCCTGAAGTTAAGGCGATCAATACCGTCCCTACTCCAACTGGTCCTCCTAGAAGCCAGCCAACAATGGTTACAAGTACTTCAATTCCCATTCTTGCTGTTTTAATAGATCCACCAAACTTTTCGACAAGTATCATCATTAAGGTATCCCTTGGTCCTGCGCCCATATTCGGTGCAATATACATCCCACAGCCAAAGCTCAAAACAAATAAGCCAATAATAAAATATGTAATTTGTAAGCCATATACATCCGTTGAGGGCAACATCCAATTAAATACATCAATAAACGAGCCAATTAACAGCATATTGAGCCAAGTACCTAACTTTGGCCATTGACGCAATACAATGGATGTTGAACCAACTATAAAGAATCCTGTTACAATAGACCATGTGCCAATACTTAACCCAAAATTTTGAAATAGACCTATATGTAAAACATCCCATGGGCTTGTGCCAACAATTTTCCCCTTTATCGACATCGTGATGCCAAGTGACATCACCATTAAGCCACCAATAAAAAAGGTCCAACGCCACCCCATTATTCTACGCATATCTTATCCTTCTCTCTTTGAATAATATTGCTATTACTGTATCATACTTTCAACCAAAATTAAGCTATAGTGCTTAAACTAAACCGTTTATCTTACCACATAAAAAACTACCCATTCTCTCACTCATGGGTAGTTGTAATTGAGGCAAGTTGTGCCTTTGTTATATTCTTCAAATCTTCTATTTGTACATGAATTTGCATACCAATTTTCCCAGCACTAACGATTATACTACCTTGTTCTTGAGCAGATACATCGATGACCGTTGGATATAACTTCTTCATCCCTACTGGTGAACATCCACCACGAACATAACCAGTATGGCTAAGTAGATCTTTTACCGCTAACATTTCAATTTTCTTTTCCCCAACTACCTTCGCGGCTGCTTTTAAGTCCAGCTCTTCAGCTACTGGAATAACAAATACAAATAACCTTTGTGCACTTGCTTTTGCTACTAATGTTTTAAATACCCGAGCAACAGGCTGTCCTATTTTCTCAGCTACAGAAACACCATCAACTTGACCGTCCCCTGTTTCATATTCCATTACGTCAAAATGAATTTTTTGTTGTTCTAATAAACGAATCGCATTCGTTTTCGCATGCTTTGCCTTTGCCATGTCAACAATCTCCTATCTACAGCATCAGGCTATCAAAGAGAACATAGAATCCTTGTCTGGACGATAGCCATTTTTCGTCATTTGAACGTGAGCCGCATATCTTTCCGATGCCTGTTTAAATGCTCTTAACTTGAATGCAGTCTCATAGTTCTTACCGAAAATTGTATCTGCAAATGGGTCCAATTTCAATTCCTTCGAGTAACGTTCAGGAACCTTCACTTCAATGATGTCACGTACAAAAGATGGTTCGCTTTCATTTGTGGCAACCTCGTCAACATTTGAATTATTTAACATATGCTGTATTTGAGCATCAACGCTTTGCGCCACACGTAAATCTTGAGGAGAAGGCTCTGCTGATGACAATGCTGCATTACGTACCTGCTCTAAAATGTGCAGTGTGTCACTTAGTTCTGAATCGGATATATTCGAGGGATCAGCGTTATCATTCATTCCTACTTTATAGTTTTGCTCATGGGCCCGTACATTCTTTTCTGTTTGCTGTAAATCTTCCATAATGGCTTTCTGCTGAGGAGTTACTTCTTTTGACTCTTCTTGCTGCTGGTCATATAAATCTTGGTCAGTACGTCCTAATAATAAATTTTCAAGTTCAATCAATAATGGGTTTTTCTTTGGCTGAAAATACATCGCATTTTTTCTATAGGCATCTCCTGCCTCTTTACGCTGAAGTATTTTTTTACGATTATGCTGGGATGAAATTCTTTCTTGTTCCATTAAATTTGATATTTTCATAGTTTTCACCTCGCCCTTCTATCTACATATGCTAATAAGTTAATAGTTATGAACATTCTTCCTAACACTCTATCTATACCATTTTAATAGTTTCTGTACACTCATTATCGGAATTTTCACTATTAAATTCAAGCACTAATTACTACTAACCTCCTAAAGAGATACTAATTATTTTTTAAAATAGGTATAAAGAATCTCATACAACTAATATTTTCATATTCTTTTATTAGCTTCATACCCTTTTCAATAAATTTTATTACCATATACACTACACAAATGGTGTTAATCAACGTAAAAAAACAGCCCTTCATACTGGACTGTTTTCTTATTTTTTGGGTCTAATCAATATACCTTTATAGGCTAAGTAACCAAGCCATGCACCAATTGTATTCAAAATTAAATCATCAATATCCGCAGAACCAACGGTAAAAATAAATTGAACGGTTTCGACAGCAAGACTAGAAATAAAGCCTAAACAAATAATAACCCACGCTTTTCGGAATTTCTTCGATAGCAATGGCAGTAAAAAGCCCATGGGAGTAAAAATTAATAAGTTGCCAAGTAAGTTAACGATTATAATTTCCCAATTAAAATATTGAGAGTAGTTTATATAACGGAGAATCGTTTCGAAGGGAATAAAATTAGTAGTTAATCGCCAGCTACTATAATCAAACAATCCTAAGTCACCTATAGAATAATCTCCCCTTAATAAAATGACGACTACATCTACTAAGCGATCAATAACCAATTTATAAAAAGCCATAAATGAATAGATACTAAATAAAATCCAACCTGCGATCTTTAGCGGCAAATGATATGTATCAATGACATCCCGATATGGTAATGGGAGCTTGGCATTATTTTGAACATCCGCTATGTTGTTTTTAGACAAGCTTAACACCCACTTCCCTTTTATTCCTTCCCATATTTTAATATGCTCAACTATAGCTTGCAAGTAGCTGAAAAAATTATCATCCAAAAAGGCTGTCTCCTACCAGCAGAGACAGCCTTTTAATAAGTATGTTTAAACTGGGTTTACACCATGCTTACGTTGTGAGAATAATAAGTATTTTGACATATAAAGTTCTAAGCGATTTTCTAGTACCTTACGCAGCTCATTAGGCTCAATCACATCATCAATGATAAGCTCTGAAGCTAAGCGATACACATCAATTTCCTCTTGATATTCTTTACGTTTCTCGGCAATGAAGCTTGCTTGCTCTTCTTTTGGAAGTTCTGCAATTTTATTGGCATAGACGGCATTGACAGCAGCTTCTGGTCCCATTACGGCAATTTGTGCATTTGATAAGGCAATACAGCAGTCTGGTTCAAACGCAGGGCCAGCCATTGCATATAATCCTGCACCATACGCTTTACGCACAATGACCGTTAGCTTAGGAACAGTTGCCTCACTCATGGCAAAAATCATTTTAGCACCATGACGAATGATTCCTGCTTTTTCTACCTGAGTACCAATCATAAAGCCTGGAACGTCTGCTAGGAATAACAGTGGGATATTGAATGCATCACAAAGTGAAATAAATTTCGCCGCTTTATCAGCAGAATCGTGGAATAGCACGCCTCCCTTAACACGTGGTTGGTTAGCGATGATCCCAACGGATTGTCCATTAATTCGTGCAAGGCCTGTAATTAATTCTGGTGCAAATAATTTCTTAACCTCACAAAACGAATCTTCATCAATAATACGATCAATTAGCTTATACATATCAAATGGTACATTTTGATTTTGAGGAATTAATTCTTCAATAGATTTATCAAATGAAGCGGGTGGTTTAGGAGCCTCTACCTTGCTACGCTCTGCATAGTTATTCGGGAAATATCCTAAATATTTGCGCGCATAAGTAATAGCCTCCTGTTCGGATTTAACAAGCACATCTCCACAACCAGAAACGGAACAGTGCATTTTTGCGCCACCCATTGTTTCTAAATCTACTTTTTCACCGATAACCATTTCGGCCATTCGAGGAGATCCTAAATACATAGAAGCATTCCCTTCTACCATCACCACAATATCGCAAAATGCAGGAATATAGGCGCCACCCGCTGCGGAAGGACCAAATAATAAGCAAATTTGCGGAACTTTTCCTGACAGTTTGACTTGATTGTAGAAAATGCGTCCTGCACCTCGGCGTCCCGGGAACATTTCAAGCTGATCTGTAATACGCGCACCCGCAGAATCCACTAAATAAAGTAATGGACAATTCAACTTTTCAGCGGTTTCTTGAATGCGAATCATTTTTTCAACCGTGCGTTTTCCCCAAGAACCAGCTTTAATCGTTGAATCGTTCGCTAGCACACAAACTGTGCGACCATGGATTTTACCAATACCAGTGATAACTCCATCTGCTGGTAAATCCCCTGCTAAACAGTTCGCATAGAGCCCATCCTCTGATTGAAGACCATCATCAAGTAATAGTTCAAGACGCTCACGTACAAATAGCTTGCCTTGTTGTGCATTTTTGTCATGATATTTTGGTAATCCACCTGCTAAAATTTTATCTTTCATTGTAGGTGGTGTATTTTCTGTCGAGATATTGCTCATGTTTATTTCCTCCCTTTGCCCAATCGATTACACCAAAATTATTTCTTGGCGTTTTATTTCCCTGAATATTGTGGCGCTCGCTTCTCTTGGAAGGCAAGTAAGCCCTCTAATCGGTCTTCTGTTGGGATCAGTGCACTATATGCAAGTGATTCAATTTTTAACCCGGTAGCTAAATCTACCTCAACACCTTGATTGATCGCAACTTTGGCTTGCACTAGAGAGAGTGGTGCATTTTTTGCCATTTCCAGTGCAAGCTGTTGTGCCTTATCTAATACCTCATGTCCTTCATAAACATACTCGATAATGCCATACTTTTCAGCTTCTTTAGCACTGAGCCTACGTGCTGTATAAATTAATTCCTTTGCTTTACCAAGACCAATTAGACGTGGAAGTCGCTGTGTTCCCCCAGCTCCTGGAATAATACCGAGTGATGTTTCTGTTAAGCCAAGCTTTACATGTGTAGCCGCAATTCGTAAATCACAAGCTAGTGCCAACTCCAAGCCTCCACCAAAGGCAACACCATTTAGGACAGCAATGACAGGCTGTGCAAGCGTTTCAACTTTTGCCACAGTGGCACCAATCAGCTGCACGATCTGCTTCACTTGTCGATCAGACATTCCTTTACGTTCCTTTAAATCAGCACCTGCACAAAATGCCTTTTCGCCTGCACCTGTTAGAAGGACTACACGCACTGCTGGATCTCCATTGATTTGATCAAGTGTGTCAGACAGCTCATGCAGTAATTGAACCGACATAGCGTTAGCAGCTTCTGGTCTTGAAAGAGTAATAAGTCCAATACTACCCTCTAGTAATTCAAATCGAACGAGTTGTGTCATCCTTGATTTGCACTCCTTTCATTGCGGACAATAGCCATTTGCTTTGAGGCAACTGCTTTGCCTAACTTCTCTTCAATAAAGAGTGCTGCCTCTAGCACCTTTTGTCGATCTACGCCTGTTTCAATGCCCATCTCATCGAATAAATACAATAAATCTTCTGTGGCTACATTACCTGAGGCACCTTTCGCATATGGGCAGCCCCCTAGCCCACCAAGCGCACTATCAAACTTGGTAATACCCATCTCTAAGGACTTCATAATATTGGCTAATGCTGTCCCACGTGTATCATGAAAATGCATGGCAAATTTTTCAGCAGGATACCTTTTTAGCAATTCCTCTAAAAGAAACTCAACCTGCGTCGGTACACCAACACCAATTGTGTCACCAAGCGATATTTCAGTCACACCCATCTCCAATAATTTTTCCGTTACTCGTAATACCTTGTCAGGGTGTATATACCCCTCATAGGGACAACCAATAACCGTTGAGATATAACCTCGAACATGTTTTTTTGCAGCCTGAGCTCCTACTACAACTTCCTCTAATATGGGAAATGTATCTTCTATGGTTTTATTAATATTACTTTGGTTATGGCTTTCACTAGCAGACATAAAAATACTTACTTCATCTACTTCAGCCTGTAATGCGCGTTCTAAGCCCCTCATATTGGGTACAAGTGCCGCATAGGTAATATCCTTATGTCTTTTAATGGCTTGCAGAACCTCGACTGCATCTGCCAATTGAGGAATCCATTTGGGATGCACAAAAGATGTCACTTCAATATAATTTAATCCTGTTTGACCTAATAAATTTACTAATTGTACTTTATCAGCTGTTGAAATATGCATTTTTTCATTTTGTAAGCCATCACGGGGACCAACTTCTTTGATTGTGACTTGCTTAGGTAGCTGCATAAACAAGCCTCCTCTTATTCAATTTCTAAAATATCATCATCAACGTTAATAAAGTCCCCCTCATTGGCAATGATTTTCGTCACTACGCCATCCTCTTCTGCTGCAATTGGAATTTCCATTTTCATCGATTCTAAAATAGCTACATCTTGACCTGCTGTCACTTTCTCGCCCTCTGTTACGACGATTTTCCATACTGTTCCTGCCATGCTTGCTTTTACTGTTGCCATAATCATTCACTCCTATTTTTTTATCATGTATTCGTCCCTCTATAGAAGCACGAATACATGATAATTGTTATTTTGTTTCTGCTAATTGCGGTAAATAATATTGCTCTACAAATTTTGTTGTCGTATAGCCTTTTAAAAATTGCTCATGTGTGACGGTTTTTAACAGCATCGGGATATTCGTTTGAATCCCCTCCACTTTATACGCCTTTAGCGCTTGTGCTAATCTTTCACAGGCAATTTCTCTTGTTTCCCCCCACACCACCAATTTGCTAATCATTGGATCATAGAATGGTGTTACCACTGAACCAGACTCTACACCACACTCATGTCGAATTCCTTCACCTGTCGGTAATTCAAGAGTCGTAATGGTACCTGGAGACGGGAAAAACGTCGAAGGATTTTCAGCGTATACGCGCACTTCAATCGCGTGCCCTTCTTTAGTAATACTTTCTCTAGTAAACGTAAGAGGTTGTTTTGCCGCAATTTTTAATTGCTCTTCTACTAAATCAAGCTTCGTAATTTCCTCCGTAACTGGATGCTCTACCTGTAGTCTTGTATTCATTTCTAAAAAATAAAAGTTTTGATCTTCATCAACCAAGTATTCGATTGTTCCAGCATTGACATAACCAATATGCTTCGCCGCCTTAACTGACGCTTCTAGCATTTTTTCTCTTGTCTCTTGTGAGATAAACGGAGATGGTGCTTCTTCTACTACTTTTTGATTTCTTCGTTGAATAGAGCATTCTCGTTCAAATAATGGAACGACATTACCTTGATGATCAGCAATAATTTGCACTTCGACATGGTGAGGGTTAGCAATGAATCGCTCCATATACATCGTGCCATCACCAAAGAATGATTGTGCACGCTTTTGATTGCCCTCGAAAGCTTTGGCTAGTTCCTCAGCATTTTCAACTAGCTGCATACCGATACCGCCTCCGCCTGCCGATGCCTTTAACATAATTGGATAGCCTAAACGCTCCGCTATGGCAGTGGCTTCTTCTACATCCTTCACTGGCGCTTCTACACCCTCTACAATCGGTACACTAGCAGCTTTCATTGTTTTACGAGCCTCTAATTTACTGCCCATTGAAGCGATCACATCAGCACTTGGCCCGATAAACACTAAACCTGCCTCTGTACAACGTTTCGCAAAATTTGCATTCTCTGATAGTAAACCATAGCCAGGATGAATAGCCTCTGCGCCACTTTCTAGTGCAATTTCAAGAATGCGGTCGATGTTTAAATAGCTCTGTGCAACAGGTGACTTCCCTACACAGAAAGCCTCATCTGCATCTTTCACATGTAAGCTTTCAGCATCTGCCTCTGAATAGATAGCAACCGTATGAATATTTAGGCGCTTGCATGTTCTGATCACACGTCTAGCAATCTCCCCACGATTTGCAATTAATACCTTGTTGAACATATCCACTGCCCCTCCTTACTTTACGGTCATAACGAAATCTTCTCGTAATTTATATTTTTGAACTTTTCCAGATGCAGTCATTGGATAGTTATCAATAAAGAAAATATGTCGTGGAATTTTATGTCTTGAAATTTTATCCCGACAATAATCTCGGATTTCTTCCGTTGTGGCCTGCTCTCCTTCTTTTAAAACAATCCAAGCTGCCGCCTCCTCGCCATAAACAGGATCAGGGACACCTGCAACCTGAACATCTGAAATTTTCGGATGTGTATAAAGGAACTCCTCAATTTCACGAGGATATAGGTTTTCGCCACCACGGATAATCATATCCTTTAAACGACCTGTTACACGGACATAACCTGCTTCATCCATCGTTGCTAAATCACCTGTATGCAACCAACCATCCTCGTCAATCGCCAGATCTGTTTCCTCCTGGTTTTTATAATAGCCCTTCATCACATGATAGCCCCTTGTACACAGCTCTCCCTGTTCATTTGTCGGAGCTTCCTCGGTAGTTCCAGGAACAACAATCTTTACTTCTAGGTTAGGTAAAGCGCGGCCAACCGTCTCCACCTTTAACACTAGCGGGTCATCCGTTCTTGTCTGTGTAATAACAGGTGATGATTCTGTTTGACCGTAGCATATTGTTATATCTTTCATGCCCATCTTCTCAATGACCGCTTTCATAACCTCAATTGGACAGTTTGATCCTGCCATGACTCCTGTACGTAAAGTTGAAAGATCGAAAGATGCAAAATTCGATAAATTCAGTTCACTAATGAACATCGTTGGCACGCCATGTAATGCAGTGCATTTCTCTTGTTGAACGGTTCTTAGTACCTCTTCAGGTGAGAACTCCTGTACTGGCACCATTGTTCCACCACTTGTTGTAATGGCTAATGTTCCTATGACACAACCAAAGCAATGGAAGAATGGGACTGGGATACATAGACGATCCTCTGCCGTTAAACGCATACATTCTGCAATGTTAACAGCATTATTGACTAAGTTAAAATGCGTTAGCATTACTCCCTTAGGAAAGCCTGTTGTACCAGAAGTATATTGAATATTAATGACATCATCATAATGAAGAGACTGCTCTCTCTGATCTAACTGTTCCTCGGTTACTTGCTCGGCAGCAGTTAAAACGTCTGACCAATTAAGTACGCCGGGGTATTTGGTTTCACCGATTAAAATAACATTTTTTAATAAAGGTAGTCGCTTTGATTGCAAATTACCTGGTTCACAATGTTCAAGCTCTGGACATAACTCTTGCAGTGTATTGATAAAAGAATGGTCTCGATAATTTTCAATTAAAAAAATCGTTTTAGCATCAGATTGCTTCAATAAATACTCCAACTCACTCGCACGGTAATTCGTATTTACCGTTACAATTGGAGCACCCATCTTCCCTGTACCAAATTGAAGCTGTACCCACTCAGGAACATTCGTCGTCCATACTGCGATATGGTCTCCCTTTTCAATTCCTAGAGCCATTAAACCTCTCGCTACGTATCGTGCTTGACGATTTAGCTGTTCATAAGTCATGCGTAAATTTCTGTCAGCATAGACTAATGCTTCATTCTGCGGGTACTTTTTTGATTGTTCATCTAGCAATTGACCAATTGTTTGATACACAAGCTCTGCCATGAAGATCCCCCTTATTTATGCTATTTAACTTAACTGATGATGATTAACAGCCAATTAGACGAGAAATAACAAGACGTTGAATTTCAGATGTTCCTTCACCGATTTCCATTAATTTAATGTCACGTAAATGACGTTCTACATCATATTCTTTCATATATCCAGAACCACCATGAATTTGGATTGCTTGATTACATGTACGGAAGCCCATTTCAGAAGCAAATAGTTTAGCCATCGCAGCTTCTTTGCCAAATGGCTTCTTTTGATCTTTTAACCATGCCGCTTTATGTACTAGCGTACGAGCAAGCTCTATTTCCATCGCCATATCCGCTAATTTAAATTGGATCGCTTGTAGCTTCGAAATAGGTGCACCAAATTGCTCACGTTCCTTCGCGAATTTTAGTGCCTTTTCATAAGCAGCCTGGGCAATTCCAACAGAAAGAGCAGCGATGGAAATACGACCACCATCCAATGTATTTAAAAACTGGCTAAAGCCACGTTTTTCATCCCCTAATAGATTTGTTCTTGGGACACGGACATTTTCTAACACAATTTCACATGTATTGGAGCCACGTACACCCATTTTGTCATAATTACAGTTGATTGTTACGCCTGGTGTGTTTGTTGGCACAATAATAGAAGAAATAATCTTTTTACCATCCTCACGTTTACCTGTTACCGCCGTTACAATAATTTGTCGAGCATATCCTGCATTAGTGATCCAGCATTTCTCTCCATTAATAATGTAGTCATCACCATCAATAACAGCTGTAGTACGTGTGCCCCCTGCATCTGAACCTGCATTTGGCTCTGTTAAACCGAATGATCCTAATGTCTCACCCTTAGCTAATGGAACTAGCCACTCTTGCTTTTGCTCCTCTGTGCCGAAGTTGTAAATTGGTGAGGCTCCTAAGCTAACAGCAGCTGCATAGCTTAACCCTGTGCCCCCACATGCTCGACCAATCTCCTCTACAGCTAAAGCGTAGGACACCGTATCACCACCTGATCCACCATATTCCTCAGGAAACGGGATACCCAATAAGCCTAGTTCTGCCATTTTCTTAAAGCTCTCTATTCTCATTGTTGATGTCTCATCAACCTCACGAGCATACGGTTTAATCTCCTTCTCAGCAAAATCACGCACCATGTCTCGAATCATTTCTTGCTCTTTTGTTAATTCAAAATTCATCCCTAATCCCCCTATTGTTGAATTTGCCATAGTAGATGTAGCTCAAGAACAATTGCTTACAGTGAAATACCGACTAGTCGGTTTGTAAAAACAAATAATAAAACCAGTGTTTCCTACTGGCTACCCCTTTATTATAAATTGCTTCGCTTCTCCCATGGCTTGCTCTGTCACAATTGCCCGTAATACCATATCGGTAAAAACATCTGTGATTTGCTCCATCGTTAATGGTCCTGATTGCTTAAACCATTTGTACGTCCAGTTAATCATCCCGACAATTGCCATTGTTACAATTGTACAAGGTAATTCGGTACGAAAAACCTTTGCTTCCTGACCCTCTGCTATCACTCTTTGTAAAATATCACGATAGTGATCTCGCTTTTTATGGATGATGTCACTATATTCATCTGAGAGTGAACGACTTTCTTCATAAAAAATCGTAATATGTGCTTGATACATATCAAATACTTGTGTCAGTGTTTGCAGCATGGCACACAAACGTGTGATAGGTGTATCGAATTTGTCATATGCAGCTTGCGATTGTTGAATGACATATGAAATAAAGACATCATGAATTTCATACAACAGTTCATCTTTTGATTTAAAATTATGATAAAATCCACCCTTTGATGCCCCAATATATTCCACAATACGATCCACGGTTACATTGTGATAACCATCTTGTTGAAACAATTCAACTGAAGCGTCTACAATTCTTTGTTTTAACGTTTTCTTTACCATAGGCCCTATCATCCTTCATCTAGCTCTATACTTCATCACTCCTTATAATCAGGAAAAACCATTAAACCCATAAAGTATTCTATTTTTTCCTAATTATAAAAATACTATGACAACATAAATATAGCATTCTCAAAATTTGGTGTCTAGCAACAAAATAGATTTTTCGCAAAATTACGAGCAAAAATTTTACATAGAACAGAAATTAAAAAGCTAAAATCACATATACACCTTATGAAGTTTTTTTGCTTTTCATGACAAATTTTCTTCCCTTTCTTTTCTTTGCCTACTAAATGCATTTTACATTGCAGTTAAACTGCGAACCCACTCAACCTATGCTATATTTAAAACCATGGAACTATGAAAGGGTGTTAACAATGGCAAAGAGCATAGTAATTGCTGAAAAACCTTCTGTAGCACGTGATATTGCACGTGTGCTGAAGTGTAATAAAAAAGGAAATGGCTTCCTTGAAGGAGATAAATATATTGTGACTTGGGCGCTTGGACATCTTGTAACACTGGCTGACCCAGAAAGCTATGATGTGAAATATAAAACATGGAATCTTGAAGATCTCCCCATGTTACCTGAACGCTTAAAATTAACGGTTATAAAGCAAACTGGAAAGCAATTTAATGCGGTCAAAAGTCAGCTTACACGTAATGATGTTAATGAAATCATCATTGCTACAGATGCTGGACGTGAAGGTGAATTAGTAGCACGCTGGATACTTGATAAAGTGAAAATTAAAAAGCCTTTGAAACGCTTATGGATTTCCTCTGTTACAGATAAGGCAATAAAAGATGGGTTTGCCAATCTAAAGCCAGGCAATGCATATGATAATCTCTATGCCTCTGCTGTAGCTCGCTCAGAGGCAGATTGGTATATCGGGCTTAATGCTACTCGTGCTTTAACTACCCGCTTTAACGCACAGTTGAATTGCGGACGTGTACAAACACCAACAGTAGCAATAATTGCCGCACGTGAAGATGAAATTAAAAACTTTAAGGCACAAACTTATTATGGTATTGAAGCGCAAACAACTGATAACTTAAAGCTTACATGGCAAGACCAAAATGGTAATAGTCGTAGCTTTGATAAAGATAAAATCAATACACTGGTGAAAAAAATAGGAAATAACAATGCCATCGTTGCGGACATTGAAAAGAAACCTAAAAAATCATTTGCACCTGGTCTTTATGATTTAACTGAATTGCAGCGAGATGCCAATAAAATCTTCGGCTACTCAGCGAAAGAAACATTGAATATCATGCAAAAACTCTATGAGCAACATAAAGTGTTAACTTATCCACGTACGGATTCTCGCTTTATTTCACAGGATATCGTTGCTACACTACCAGAACGCTTAAAGGCCTGTGGTATTGGTGAATATCGCTCCATCGCCAATAAACTGCTTACTAAACCAATCAAGCCAACAAAGGCCTTTGTCGATGATAGTAAAGTATCAGATCATCATGCGATTATTCCAACAGAGGGCTATGTAAATTATTCAGCTTTCACAGATAAGGAACGTAAAATTTATGATCTTGTTGTAAAGCGTTTCCTAGCTGTTCTACTGCCTGCTTTTGAATATGAACAACTAACACTGCGTGCAAAAATTGGCGATGAAAGCTTTATTGCTCGTGGAAAAACGATTTTATCATCTGGCTGGAAGGAAGTTTATGAGCATCGCTTTGATGATGAGGACACAGCAGATGACGTAAAGGAACAAATACTACCACGCATTGATAAGGGCGATATGTTAAAAGTAAAGCTTATTGCCCAAACTTCTGGTCAAACAAAGCCACCTGCTCGATTTAATGAAGCTACTCTTTTATCAGCCATGGAAAACCCAACAAAATATATGGTAACGAATGATAAAAAATTAGCCGACACATTAAAATCTACGGGTGGTCTTGGCACAGTCGCTACACGTGCAGATATTATTGAAAAGCTTTTCAATTCATTCTTAATAGAAAAGCGTGGTGGCAAAGATATTTATATTACCTCTAAAGGTCGTCAACTACTCGACCTAGTGCCTGAGGAATTAAAATCCCCTGCCCTGACAGCAGATTGGGAGCAAAAGCTTGAGCTTATTGCAAAGGGCAAGCTAAAAAAAGATGTATTTATTAGCGAGATGAAAAATTACACTCAGGAAATTGTTACAGAGATTAAGGGTAGTGACAAAAAGTATAAGCATGATAATATCTCTACCAAATCATGTCCTGATTGCGGTAAACCAATGCTTGAAGTGAATGGCAAGAAAGGAAAAATGCTTGTCTGCCAAGATCGCGAATGTGGTCATCGTAAAAATGTCTCACGTACCACAAATGCACGTTGTCCACAATGTCATAAAAAATTAGAGCTTCGCGGAGAAGGTGATGGTCAAATTTTCGTTTGTAAATGTGGCTATCGTGAAAAATTATCTGCCTTTGAAGCAAGACGCAAAAAAGAAGGCGGAGGCAAGGTCGACAAGCGCTCCGTACAAAAGTACTTAAAGCAGCAAAACAATGAGGAGCCTGTGAACAATGCACTTGCTGAAGCATTGAAGGGGTTAAAGTTGGATTAATTAAAAGGGCAAATTCACTCTAAATGTGAATTTGCTCTTTTATTATGCATACTCACCCCATCTAAACATATCTTGAATTGACTGAATATTCTATATCGAGGGAGGTTTTTAATGGAAGCAAAAAATTTTAGGCCACGTAATGTAATTTTTATGACGGTTGTTGTAGGTGTCTCTGTGTTAATTGGCCAAGCTATTTATGTCTTGTTTATTGATGTACCTTTTCCATAAGAAAGATTTATATCTTTAATTGACTAAGTAAATATTTCCCATTATTGATTATTTCCTGATGATTCGGTTTCCATTTTTGTGCCTCTAGATTATGCTGATAGGCATTTTCAAATAACCGTAACTCCCTGTATAAAAGGCTTAATTGTAAATGAGGAATCCATGTTGAATAAGCACGCTTTTGGATAGTCATTGTATCGGCAGGAGCTTGTTGCAAGGCTTGAGAGTACCAGTAAATAGCCTCTTTATGTTTTAATTGCTCCATAAAAAATTGGCCCATTCGGCAACATGCTTCTGGCTTTGGTCGATCATATAAGAAAGATTGCAAAACAGCTTGCTGTGCTTGTTGATCATCATGTAAACGTCGATAGCATTCCCCTACATGTAAACAAGCCTCAATGCGATTATCTGTAGTGCCTAAGTTGCTATCCAAAAATAGGTTGTATTGATTAATAGCTTCTAGGTAACGGTGATGCAATTTTAGTTCATTGGCATAATGAAATTTCTCAATTGCTGAAAGAGAATGTCCATTCTTTATTAATCCCTCATAAATATTTATATTGCGATGAATATCTTTCGTTAACGGTAAATGTGTGACAGCTATATCACTATGAAAGAGCTGCCCTGACACCTTTAAATTCTCATGAACAGCACCCTCCCATTGAAAATGATTCGCCCTTTTTACTAGACGAAACTTTCGTTCACTACACTCCACTTCCCCATCACAATCAAGCGTCAAATAATAATCCATTGTTACAGCATCAATAGAAGGAAATAATGTTTGCTTTAGTTGGCTGAACTTGTGCTGATTTTCCTTTGTCATAATATCATCAGCATCAAGCCATAAAATATAGTCTTTTGTTGCCTGCTGAAAGGAAAAATTTCGTGCTTTGGCAAAATGATTACACCAGGAAAAGTCATAAATTCGAGAGGTAAAATTTTGAACAATCTCTTTTGTACGATCAGTTGAACCAGTATCAATAATATTAATCTCATCCACGAGGTGCTGAACCGAATCTAAGCATCTTTCAATCGTACATTGTGCATTTCTAACAATCATACATAAACTAATCGTTAACATCTGTCCCCTCCTTAGCAATGGTTTAATTTATGCTAATGTAGTATTTTATCGAAAAAATTTTTCGATTATCACCTAACTCTGTAAATTTATAATGTAAAACAAAAAAACGAACGCGATTTACGTTCGTTTTTTCTAGCAATTGAAATCCTATTGAATCAAGATAAATATTGCTCACGCCATGTTAATTGTTCTTTGTCTGTAAGCTGTTGCTCTAAATGATGATCCCATTGATTGAGTAATGTATTCCATACTCGTACAAATACTATATCCTGTTCCTTATCATAAAGAACAAACTCTAAACATGGGCTATCATTAATTTGTTGAGCTTCTGTTTGAACAATTTTTGCGATGACTTTCTGAGAGCTACCTTCCTCTTCTTCATCCGCTTTCTGCAAAGCTGCAATCACCATGGACTCCTCAAATTGTTCCTGTTGTTCTGCCTCTTTGTCAATATAACGATAAAGCTCTGGCAATTCATCATATTCATCATTCCTCGTATCGATAGTGAGAAACGATTGATGGCAAGGACTAAAGTAAAGCGTGGAGGTTTCTTCCTCTAGTTCTTCTTCAAAAATACCTCTTTCTAGCTGCCTCTGTCCTTTTTCAGTTAGCCTATAGAAATCATCTTCATTCCTCACAAGGTTTACTCGAATCATTAAAGAAACCAAGTCTTCAATAAATAACGGGTCTACAAGCAATAACTCGCTCAATTCCTGTGCGTTGCTAAAATCCGCCTCTTGAATACTAAGCAGAAGCATTGTCATTAAGACATCCATTGTTGAACGACGAACAGGCTCATAGGTCACATCAACTGTTCGAATGGGAATACACCATTCAGCCGTTTTGACAATCTTAATATTACGATTCTGCTGAAGCTCACGCATTAGTCGTTGTTGTAATTTTGACAATCTATATCACCAATCCTTCATGATTACGTAAGCCATCGTAGGATTTTACTGTTTTTAACAAATTCGCATACATCTCTCTTGTCTCTTGATGTTTTGCACGTTTTGCAAACATTTCTGCACTTCCAACAAGCAGTAGTAACTCACGGGCACGAGATAGCGCGACATTTAATCGACGATAATCTCTGGCAAAGCCAATATCCCCGCCTTTAGGTGTATTACGAACCATGCTCACTAAAATGACATCCATTTCCATCCCTTGGAATTTATCAACAGTCCCTGTTCTAAATTGCAGATGTGGTAGCTGTAATTCTTGCTGAAGAAGGCGATTAATTTTCTTTACCTGCTCACCATAGAAACTGATGACACCAACGCTTTTTTGAGCATCCTGCGGCATACGGCCTGCTTCTTTTGCTGCCTTCACAGCTTCATTGAGATCTAGTAAAATACGTCTAATTGTGAGCAATTCTCCTTCATTAAAACGACTCGTTCCCCCTTTTACTTGCTCCTCTAAATAAGGTTTTTCTGTTGGAATATCAATCCACAGTAAATGGTCATCACGTTTTATAAACTGCCCTTCTAAGCCATGATCTCTTGCTGCATCCGAATCTGGTAAGCCACATTGCAAGCCATTTTCTTCTTCCGCATAAAACGGTGTGATACTTTGCATGATTTTCTCATGCATGCGGTATTGCAATGCTAGCATTTGCTTATGTGTTGGTGGCAAATTATTAAATAAACGCTCAAATAATGATTCACGCAACAGATTTTTTAATTCCTGTGCGCCTTCAAAGTTTGGATTTTCTTCTAGCATTGCCTTTAATGTTTCCTCCAGCGTATCATCCCCAAGTAATGGTGGTAGCTGATGATGATCACCTACTAAAATAACTTTCTTCCCCTTTAGCATTGGTAAGAGCAATTCTGGTGGTGTTGCCTTTGAAACTTCATCAATAATAACCACATCAAAGGTCGGATAATTTTCCATAAACTCCTTACTGGCAGAAGCTACGCATGTTGTACCAATAACGTTCGCATGACGCACATACAATTTTCGAATTTCATCTAAATCATACTCTGTTGCGTTTTGTAATTTTTCACGCCATTGTTCTTGTAGTTTTTTGTGAAGAGGCAGCTGTTTTTCCTGACGTTGGAATGCTTCGATTGCTTGCTTTGCAGTTTGAATAGCTTCCTTCACCTCTTCAGCCGTTCGTTCTGGCATAGATTGTAAGAGCTTTGTATAGGTAGCTAGTTGCTTTTCTTTCTTCAATCCTGCTATATTAATATCTTTTATTTGTTCTTCTATAAGCGTTAGCTGCTGTTCTACTTCCTGCAAGTTTGTTTGGACAGTCTGTAAAGAGGCTTGTTTAGGAATGAGTTGTACTTTAGCCTGTTCCACTGCCTCCAGTTGCTGCTTTGCTTGTAGAAGAGACTCTCTAGCTTGTGAGGCAAGAATTTTTAAATATTCTACAGATTCTTCTGGTTCTTCAGTAATTTGAAAGGCGTTTGCTAATTGTTGTAACCGCTCAGTATGCTGTATAAATGGTTGGAGCTGCCGCTGGTAACTTTGCACATCGAAGCTAGTTATTGCACACTCCTGATGAATTAAAGTTACTAGATTTTTACGAAAAGTTTCGTATTCCTGATCTTTATGCTCTTGCTGTTGCTTTAGTGCTATTCCCTTTTGCCAAACAAAATCACGACGCATATATAGCCCGAGCAAATAACTTTCAATAACATCACTTGCTGGTGCTTGACCATCTTGAAAAGCCGTGTTTAATTGTGCAAATACACCAGTAAGGTTTTGCAAAGAAAACGATTGTACTGGTTGTAGTCTACTTTTAGCAAGGGCACGCTCCTTGACTTCATGCGTAACCAAAGCCTCTAGCTTCACAATTGCTTTTTGTAAACGAGCATTAATCGTTGACCATGCCTCTAAATCTTTCGCATCCTCTAAATGCTGCAAGCGACCTATTTGTTGCGAAAGTACATGAGAAGGGCGAATTTGATAATGTTGTAAAAAACGCTGAATAAGCTCAAATGAGGTTAAGGTGTATATATATTTTTGCGCTTCCTTCATGATTACTAGACGATTACTTTCGATTTCATATTTCTGCTGTATCTCTTCAAATTGCTGTGTTAACTGGTGCTTTTGTTCTTGTAGTTCTTTATATTGAGCAGCAGCCTCTAGATGTTTCACTTTTTCAGTAGTTTCCTCAATCGTACGCTGTAGTTGCTCGACTGAAGGGTAATCAGCAAGTGTCTGTTCAAGCTGCTGTACAATTGGCTCAATTTGTGCGAGCTGTTTTTCATAATGCTCTTTTTGAGTCTCACATGTTTGTTGCTCTGTTTTAGCAGCCTTCAATTCTTTTTTTAATGCTTGAATCTCTTGCTGTAAAATGGGTTCTTCCATAGCTGCCTGCTCTTTTGCAGCAATTTCCTGTGTTAATTGCTCTAGCCATTGCTCTAATTTCTCTAGCTCATCTTTTGCTTTTACAAGGTTTGCTTCTAGCTCTTGCTGACGTTCTGGAAATATTGTAATTGCTTCTTCAATCGCAGCAAGTGTCTGCTCACGCCATTGAAGCGCAACATTTTCCTCTATGAATTTTTTACCCTCTTCCTCAATACTTTCCGTTCTACCATAGCGTAAAATTCGAATTTCTTGATTGGACAGTAAGCGTCCTAATGCATTATCTACAGCTAAATTAGACTGTGAGGCAACAAGTGTTTTTAAGCCTGCTTTAACATTTTGCTGACAAATCTCTGAAATGACAGTTGTTTTCCCCGTACCAGGTGGACCCTGAATGACATACAAATCCTCAACAGATAGTGCACCTAAAACGGCTCGTCGTTGATATTCATTTAAATTATTATGAAACTCAATATCTTCGCGTAGCTTAGATGCCCGAACTACAGGACGCCGCTCAAACAGTATGGTTTCTAAATTAGGGTTTACTGCCTCACCCTTTTCTAGCTTTGTAAAACCATTACGTAGTCGTCGAATTTGGCTTAATGTTGCAAAATTACTAAAGCTCGCTTGTTTGGAACGAAGATTCAGCTGGTCCTTGCGAGCCAAATCCTGTATAAAAGGCTTTACATCAATTTCTACCGTTTGCTTTCCTGCATTAGCCTTAATAACCTGTCCTATCTCGCCTCGAATTCCTTGAATGCTAACACTTAACCCCTCTAGCTTTTTCCATTCTTTACTCTTTATGTAGGGACATACAATGGTTAAGCGTGTAAAGTCTTCATTGAAATAGCTTTGTTTAAATTCTGTATGAATATCATCAATGGTTGCATCTCGTTCTTGTATTTTTAAATAGCCTTCCCAGCTGGCTATACGTTTTTTTACATACTCTGTACGTTCCTCTGCAATCGGTAGCTGTCTTATTTTGGTGTGAAGCTCAAGTGGAATACCTGCTCCATTATTAGGCTTCGTCACAAATTGTAATGCGGCTGCTAAGCGACGATTTGTGTTAATAGGTCCACGCATATGGACAAATCGAATATTGGTTGCCAGCAATCCTTCCACCTTTAGCACACAATCCATAATAACCGTTTTCTCAGTAAGAATATCGATTAATTTTTCATTGTCCTCCGCATTAAAATAGATGGATAAAAAGGTTTCACCAACTGTTTTTGCTTTTCGTTTTTCAATATAGACAGTAAAAGATCTTTGTAACGCAAAAAAGGCATGCTCGTTTGCTGAGCATTCCTCTACCGCTTCCTTCGCCTTATTGGTCAAAATAAGATTACAGCGTTGTTTTTCTAGTAAAGCGATGTCCTGCATGAGCAGCCCTCCTTCCTGAGTCACTAAAGTTTTATTTTATCACATACTAAAACAATACTTACAAAGAAAAATCCCCTGCACAGTGATTTCTTACCACCGTACAAGGGCTATCTTAATGTTGGTCAATTGTTTCTTTGGGCAAGTTCTTGCTCATTTCACAGTATTGAACAAATACACGAGCTAATTCACGTAAACGACTATGAACGTCTGCATCTACAATAGTATTATTTGCATCGAAATGTGATGTATGTGTATACACATAATTTGGCGTAACAAGCGCTCGGAAGTAGTCTAAAATAGGTTTTAGCTGATTTTCGACTACAAGGTGATGCTGATATGTGCCTCCATTTGCAACAATGGATACGGGCTTATAGCGCATTGTTTTAGGGTGTAAGAAGTCAAAGGCATTTTTCAAAACGCCTGGAATAGACGCTTGGAAAATAGGCGTTGCAATAATGTAAGCGTCTGCCTCCTCAAATTGTTGAATCATTTTTTTCATATCATCATTTAATGGAGAACCATCCACAATTTGATGCTTATATTGACTAAAATGCATCATTTCTAACTCGAAACTAGCATCTAATTCTTTAATATATTGCTCTACTTGCTCTAAAATAGCACCAGTTTTACGACCAAACATCGTGCCATCTACGAGTAAAATTTTCATCTTTACTTTGCCTCCACATTCATCTTCTACAATAATATTGTAACAAATGAAAAGTGGCTCGGAAAGGATTGTCATGACAATTGATATAAATTCAGTCTTTAGACGGAACGACAAATTTAATCCCTAAATTAATTATCCTGATCACGTTGTTGGAAATGGACTTCCTTATCAATGACCGTTTCCTCAAGCTTATATTTATCTCGATTAATGACAACCTCACGATTAACTTTCTCGCCTTCATTCAGCTTATCCCAATTAAATAATATCTCTCTTGAAATGTCCTCTTCTGGTACTTCCGGATACTCTAATGTTGCTAACTCATCTGATGGATAAATAGTGACTGGCTGTTGTTTACCATATAGGGCAATGATAATCATAGCCTTTGCCACTTGTGTGGCTTCAATTGCTCTAGAACGTTTTAAAGGTCCAATTAATAAAGGCTGTGCAAGCTTTAATAATTTTTCTCCTGCCTTTTCTCCTAATCGAAATTCATCACGGTTCCCTACTAAGAGTGATGGGCGAATAATGGAAAGCCTTTGTAAGCCTAGTTCCTCTAAATCACGCTCAAGTTTACCTTTAACTCGATTATAGTAAAATGGAGAATTTTCATTAGCTCCCATTGCAGTAATCACAAGAAAATGAGGGATTCCCCGTTTTTTTGCTAAAGAGGCAATTGCTAACGGGTATTCAAAATCTACCTTTTCAAACATTTCACGAGAGCCTGCCTTTTTATTGGTTGTACCTAAGCAACAATACAATTCATGAGCAAATCCTATATCGTTTTCTTCTATTCTATCAAAATCACGAATTTTCACTTCTAACTTTGGATGCGTATAAGTTAGCTTTCTTCGTGCAATAACTGTTACTGAAATATACTCATCATGTTCACATAATTGTTCAACTAGAGCGGAGCCGGTTAAACCAGTCGCCCCTACAACAATCGCTGCACGCATACTCATTTTTTCTCCCGTCCTTCTACTTATTGATAGTATATCAATTACGCTTATCTTGACACATCGGATTTAAAAAACATCCCATCATCTCCATTTGTAGAGGGATTTTTCGAACCAAGATAAAGAACTTCCAATTGTTATGTATATTCCTACAATTCGCCTTACTATATATATCGACCATTTTTTTGATGTTTAAAACTGATTAAAGATAGCTATTTTAGAAGATACCGCTAGAGACAATCATGATCAAATCCTAAATTTTACACATACTTGCTCTTTCTTCGCCATAATTTAAAGAGACAGAGGAAAGGATGGGATACATTTGCAAAACGAAACACACGCAATTGAACCAAAAAAAACGATTGTTTTCATTATTGAAAGCTGTATTGATAAAGGGCTGTATCCTTTTGAACGGGTTTCAACATTAGCTAAACTACTTTCGAATGAGAAGGTTTTTATCTTTGTAAAGACTCCTTCAAATGACGGAATTCAAATTTTAATGAATGAAGGAGTTACGCCTATTCTATTTGATCACTTTAACGAATTACCTAAGCAAATCAAAGGACTTCAACCTGATTTAATTGTTAGAGATGGGCGAAATTCTGAAGGCTGGCAAGTAGAGGAATTACGACCTTTCTGCAAAACAATTATTCATTTTGATGATTTTGGTGAAGGTGGCCAAGCCTGTGATTGTGTATTACTAGCACTCTATCAAGAAGTGAAAGATTATTTACCATCGCATTATATTGGTGGAAGCTTTGTTTTTGCTCTTCCAGATGCCTATCAACATTTCGATAATATACCTGATAGTAAAACACCTGAAAATCCGCCTCATATCGTTGTCGCTTTTGAGGACGGGGACGAGCATAATTTAACGTATCGAACACTTCGACACCTAACTCAACTACAAATACCACTACAAATTACAGTTATGATTGACGACAGCTATCGCCATGCAACGGATGACTTGCAAATGATGGTACTTAGTCGTCGCAATACTGCTATTCTTCGAGATAAAGATGCACTCCTCAAACTACTACCTAAAGCAGATGTCATTATTTGTAATGCTAACTATACACCTTATAAAATTGCCTCTTATGGCGTGCCATGCATTACACTTGCGCAAACTGAAGCTGAGCTTTTACATGCTTTTCCTCGTGAGCATAATGGCTTTATCCATCTAGGACTTGGTCGTAAAATGAAGCAATCACAAATCCAAAATGCTGTCATGGAATTTCTTTTACACGAAGCTCGCAGTGAACGAGCAGTGAGAAAACAGCGACAGCTCAATCTTGCTGGTAATAATGAAACACTCCAAGCATTACTCTTAGATTTTGCTTATGATCGTCATAATATCGCTTCTACTTAGTGCTACTTCCAAGATGATTATGATACAATATATAAGAATTTTTCACTCCAACTCCTCTTATAGAAGTTGGGACATCAGTATATTCAACAGGTACCCGATTGATTTTAAAGAATAAGCGGTGGGGGATTCTTAAAACCTCCATCGCTTTTACACGCATTCACTATAAAAATATTCTCAAAAGGAGTAGTCTTCATGCCAACAAAAAGTGATATTGAATACCAAATTAGAGAGTTAAAAATGGACTATATGAATTTACAAGGTGATATAGAAAAGTTGGAGTCTACTGGACACAACGATCAAGTAGCTAAGGCAGAGCAACGTCTTGCGAATATGGAAGCTCAATTAGCAGAACTTAACAAGCAGCTTGCAGAACTATAAAATGTAAACAAGAAAGATAGTTGGAGGAACAGATATGGCAATATTAACAGTAGAAAATTTAGGTCATTCTTTCGGTGATCGTACACTCTTTAAAGATGTATCGTTTCGCTTAGTGGAGGGTGATCATATTGGACTCGTAGGGGCTAATGGTGTCGGTAAGTCTACATTAATGGGCATCATTACAGGTCAAACGATCCACGATACAGGAAAAGTTGAGTGGCTGCCTGGTACACACTATGGTTATCTAGACCAACATACCGTACTAACGGCTGGTAGAACAATGCGTGAAGTGTTACGCGATGCCTTTTTACCATTATATAAAAAAGAAGAAGAACTGAATGAAATTACAGGCAAGATGGCAGACGCAACGCCTGAAGAATTAGAAGTACTTTTAGAACAAATGGCAGAAGTGCAGGATGCATTAGATGCAGGAGATTTTTATTCATTAGATATGAAAATTGAAGAGGTGGCACGTGGACTTGGCTTGGATGCCATTGGCTTAGAACGTGATGTAGCTGCTCTTTCTGGTGGACAACGCACAAAAGTACTACTCGCTAAGCTTTTATTAGAAAAGCCAAAAGTACTTTTATTAGATGAGCCGACGAACTATCTTGATGAGGAACATATTACTTGGTTGAAAATTTATTTAAAGAACTATCCATATGCTTTCCTTCTAATCTCACATGATACAGAATTTATGAACGAAACAGTGGATGTCATCTTCCAATTGGAATTTTCTAAATTAACTCGTTATACTGCAACATACGAAAAATTCCTTGAACTTGCTGAAATCAATAAACGTCAGCATATTGAAGCCTATGAAAAGCAACAGGAGTTCATCAAGAAGCAAGAAGATTTTATAGCCAAAAACAAGGCTCGTTACTCCACTACTGGTCGTGCAAAATCACGCGCTAAGCAACTTGATCGTTTAGAGCGAATTGATCGCCCAGAAACAGCTGTAAAACCAGAATTCGGTTTTAAAGAAGCCCGTTCATCTAGCCGCTATGTTGTAGAGGCTGAGAACTTAGTGATTGGTTACGATAAAGACAAGCCATTACTTCCTCCACTTTCTTTTGCGATTGAACGAGGAGAAAAAATTGCTTTAGTCGGTATGAATGGTGTTGGTAAATCCACATTATTAAAAACAATGTTAGGTAAAATTAATGCACTTGGTGGGAAAGTAGTCCGTGGTGACTACCTATATCCTTCCTATTTTGAACAGGAAGTAAAAGCTGAGAAAATCACGCCAATTGATGATGTTTGGAATGCATTCCCTTCTATGGAACAAGCCCAAGTACGTGCAGCTTTAGCAAGAGCTGGCCTAAAAACTGACCATATTACACGTCCGCTTAATTCTTTATCTGGTGGCGAGCAAGCTAAAGTGCGTTTATGTAAATTAATGATGGAGGAAGCTAACTGGCTTCTCTTCGACGAACCGACAAACCATTTAGATGTAGATGCAAAAAATGAATTAAAACGTGCCATGAAAGAATTTAAAGGTACCATTGTGCTAGTAAGTCACGAACCTGATTTCTATGAAGGACTCGTAACAAAAGTCTGGAATGTTCAAGATTGGTTTACTTCTGGACAACAAGGCCAAGACTAATTATTTCAAGGGCAGCTCCAACATGTTATGGGGCTGCTCTTTTAAATTTTTTTAACTTCTATGTATAAATAGCCTCATTTAAACATACTATAATCAGTGGACTAACAATTTTACCCCTACTTCCAACTAACTCTCTCCTACGAGACAACTTAGAATTCTAGTAGTTCCTATTAATTCAACATGGATTTTATAGCTTAAAAAGACATTTTCTATAGAGTTAACATAAACTTACATCATTGTAAGCTGAATAAACGAAACTTTTTACGCTTATCTTCGTATATTTTAATATAACTGAAAAAATAATAATTCGATTGAGAAATTTTTTCAATTAACTATTGATTTATATATAGCTTACTAGTAAGATATATATATATAAACTATTAACTTACTAATAAGCTATTTGTAAAATATAATCTAAAAAAGAAAGCGAGGAATGAAGAATGACAGTTACAATTTACTCACAAGCGAGCTGTTCTTCATCCAGAAAAGCACTTAAATGGTTAAAAGATCACAACATAGAATATAAAGAAAAACGTATTACATCTCACCCACTTACACTTGCAGAATTCAAAGAAATTCTAAGTATGACTGAAGATGGCACAGATGAAATCATTGCAACAAACTCAAATGACTTTAAAAACTTAAATATCGACATCGACCAACTTTCTATTCAAGAGCTATTTGCTATCATTCAGGCACACCCAAGAATGTTGCGTAGCCCTATTATAATAGATGAAAAACGTATTCAAGTTGGTTACAATGAGATGGACATCCGTCGTTTTATCCCACGTAAAGTACGTGCTTACGAATTAAATGCGATGACAAGATTGGCACAAGAAAGTTAAAACAGTTTTGGAGATGACCTTCTATGGACCAAGAAAAACAAAAAGCCATTACCTCGTTGTTTGAAGTCGTTTCATCTATTGAGCGTAAGTGGGCAAACGAGTGGAATAATCATAATGTACTCGGCTTTTCAAAATCCCATATTTTAATTTTAGACTACTTATCGCAGGAGGGCCCAAAACGCCCTTCTGCTATTGCTGAGCGGTTAAAAGTAACTACTGGTGGTGTCACTGTTTTAACAACCAAGCTGATAAATGGTGGCTTTATTGAAAAAACACAGCATGCCACAGACCGCCGTGCTTCTCAACTAGTCATTACGGCTGACGGTGAAAACATATTAAAAGAATCTCGTCAACAAGTGAGCGAAATCATTAATAATATGTTTGGTATGCTAACAGCGGAGGAACTGCAAACCTTACGAACTATTTTCTCTAAATGTTTATTGGATGTGGAGACAAATCGACCAGATTAAAGCACAATAAAAAGATGCATTTGCAACTGTTTGCGAATGCATCTTTTTTGATTAGTCGACCAAATACTTCCGTCTAAGTACTGTGATGTGCGACCAATCTGCTTTATTACGCTGGTAGCACAGATTCCACAATAGCTGTATCTGACATGAGCATTTCTTTTAATCGAGCCTTTGCACGGAATAAACGAGATTTCACAGTACCAATGGAAACTTTCATAATTGTAGAGATTTCTGCAAGTGAGTATTGGTCTATGTAGAAATACCATAAAGTCTTTCTATAAATAGCATCTAATTGCTCCATTTTATCCTGGACTAGTTTTGTTACAATGTCCTTTTCAATTTTTTCTTCTGTAGAAATATCGTTATTGGGAACCAAATCTAGAATCGGCACGTCTAATGTTTCAGGTTGGTTCATCATATATTTGCTACGTCGTACTTTTTTACGATAGCGATCTCTAAATGTATTCATTGTAATAGTTGTCAGCCAAGCTTTAATATGCTCTACTTCAGCCACGCTATCTTCATAGCGTACAACCTTAACCCAAACTTCTTGCATTAAATCTTCAGCTTCTATATTATTGCGAGTTAGTTTTAAACATAAATGATATATATAACGATTGTATTCCTCGTATACGCCTTCTAATTTTTCATTCATTGTGTATGCCTCCGCTTCTTGTTCTTGCTTCTATACACATTCTCGCAAAATAATGTATTACACTCTATCGCATTGGCTTTCAATTTCATTACAATCGTGTAAGCTTAATCGCTTTCACTTGTAATATTCGTAAAAATTGTTTTACTACTATACTGCTTTCCCTCCAAAAAAGCTTTTGATGACAATAGTTACCTATTAATTAAACTATATTTTTAATAGTATTTATTGTCAGAATATTAATTAGCATTTGAAGAAACAAAAAATGCACTCCTAATAGAAGTGCATTGGGTGTTTTAGCTTAACAGTCCTAGACGAAAGGCTGAGGCAACGACCTGTGTTCGATTCTTTGCTTTGAGCTTTGTCATAAGACTGCTTACATAATCCCTGACAGTATGCTCACTTAAAAATAATAAACCAGCAATTTTTTTATTATCATATCCTTCGGCAAGCAGGCCAAGTATCATCGATTCCCTTTCAGTTAAATGAAGCACTGTATTCTTTTCTACCTTCTCGCCCTTACGTGATAAAAATAAACCTAAACGCTTCCCTACTTCCTCAAGGAGTGTTAATTCTTCCTTTGTACAATCAAACTCCTCCCCTAACTGATCAAATGTTAGCCATCCAAATAATTGCTCTTGACGCAAAATGGGAATAAAAATAATCGAGGATAAATTAAATAATTGGATATGCTCTTCTTTCAAGTAATTTTTAGGATTTTTTAAATAAATGGGTTTTCTTGAACTAAGTATTGTGTTTTCCCCAGTCAACTCCCCTTTCATGCTTTGCACCTTAGGAAGCTCTGCGCCAATAACTCCATAAAAATGATTGGACCATGGGACATATGCGTAAAATACACATCTTTTATAACTAAAATACTCTTCACATTTTTTTAAAATCAGCGCTAAATCCTGATAACCTGAGGAACTAATAAGCAATTTATCAAGCCTATCTAATAATTGTAAGTGCCTAATTTTCTGATTTTCGCTAGCTATGTTACTAGTTTGGTTATCTCCCTCACAGTCATAATAAAGCTCTACAAGTAACGTAAATGTCGATAATACATACATGAAGATGGCGTTCGTTCGACTACTCTTCTGTTGAATCATAAAAGTAATCAATGATTTCTCGAAAATTAATTGGAATAAATTAAAGCTCTTCCTATCAATAATGGACAACTGTGATTGAAGCCATGTGTTGAAAAAATTCTTCTCATCATTATTTAATTCATCGATATTTGCATGTGTCATTAAACGCAAAAATGAATCTAATAGCATTGCTGTTCTTTTTCGATCTGCCCCAGTTATAGAAGGTTCTAGATTAAGGTAAATAATTGTATTCTCTTCAATTTGCTGATGATGGATTTTAATAAACAACACAAACTCTTGAAGTGTTACTTCTTCAATTGATTGAAATGGATGCGTCATAGGAAATTCTTCTCCTTCACACTAAAAATACCCCTATAAATGGAGGATATTCACTCACTATATTATACAGCATCTTATAGGATAGTATTTCAAATTGAAAGGAGTAAGATGAAGGTATCGCTAAACAATGCGAATACTTTTGAATCCTAAGGCAACCATATAACCAGAAATAATGAAAGGTGCGTGCTTGAAATGAGATTAGAAAACAAAGTAGCCATTATTACAGGTGGAGGTACAGGAATCGGGAAAGAAACTGCACTATTATTTGCTAAAGAGGGAGCAAAAATAGTTATTACTGATATAAATGAACAATCTGGGAACGATACAGTCCGTGATATTCAAACTATCGGCGGTGAGGCAGTATTTATCCGCCACGATGTTAGTAATGAAGAAGACTGGAAAAAGGTTGCAGATGAATCAATAAAAACATTTAAGAAAGTGGATATTCTTTTCAATAATGCAGGTATCTATATCATAAAACCCCTTGCAGAAATCGAGCTTTCTGACTGGAACCGCTTAATGTCCATCAATGTGACAGGTGTGTTCTTAGGCATGAAACATATTATGCCGCTTATGGCTAAACAACATAATGGTTCTGTTATTAATGCTTCCTCTATTGCAGGCTTAACAGGTGCTGCTGGTCACGTATTATACGGCGCTAGTAAAGGGGCTGTTCGCATTATGACAAAAGATGCTGCTATGGAGTATGCTCCATACGGCGTACGTGTCAACTCCATTCATCCTGGCTACATTGATACAGGTATGGCAGACTATGCATCAGCAACAACAGGAAGCTCAAAAGATGAATTAGGCAAAAACTTATTCCCATTAGGACGTTTAGGCTCTGTAAAGGAAGTAGCGCAAACTGTATTGTTTTTAGCTTCTGATGAATCTTCCTTTTCAACAGGTGCAGAATTCGTTATTGATGGCGGAGCAACAGCAAAATAACATTAAAGGTGGTCATTTATATGAAACTAAAAGATAAAGTAGCAATTGTTACAGGTGGGGCTAGTGGTATCGGTGAAGCCACAGTTCGTCTCTTTGTAGAAGAAGGCGCTAAAGTCGTTATTGCCGATTTTTCTGATCGTGGACAAAGCATTTCTGAAGAATTAAATAACAATGGTTTTGATACACTTTTCGTAAAAACAGACGTAACAAATGAAGCGGACATTCAAAACATGATAAAGGAAACCGTTACTAAATACGGTAAACTTGATATTATGTATGCAAATGCAGGCGTAGCTGACGATGCACCAGCACACGAGCTTTCTTTTGAAAAATGGAAAAGAACAATTGATATTAATTTATCAGGTGTATTTCTATCGGATAAATATGCTATTGAACAATTCCTTGCCCAAGGAACAGGTGGCGTCATTGTTAACGCTGGTTCAATTCATAGCTTCGTTGCCTTACCAAACCCTACAGCCTACTCATCTGCAAAAGGTGGCGTTAAATTATTAACACAAAACCTATGTACTGCTTACGCTAAACAGGGTATTCGTGTAAATGCGGTGTGTCCTGGCTATATCGACACTCCTCTATTAGCTGAGGTCGATGCTCAGAAGAAAGAATATTTAGCATCCCTTCACCCACAAGGTCGACTTGGTAAACCAGAAGAAATCGCTAAAGCCGTTCTCTTTTTAGCAAGCGATGACGCAAGCTTTGTTAATGGTACAACGCTTCTTGTTGATGGTGGTTATACTGCTCACTAATGAGGCTTTGAATAGACTCGCCTGAAAGCTAGTGCATTTAATGATGCCATTCTAGCCGTTAAAAGTGCGAAGCGATCTAGCTGTTGTATCTGAACCCTTCACTGAAAAATGACGAATTTATAATCCACTCAAGTAAGACTCAACCACAATTGCTATTTAGCTCTTGTGGTTTATTTTGTAGGTGCTATGTGTAATCTTTCAATTCAATTTAAGATTCCTAAAAGCAAATTGTGCTATACTATTTCTATTATCGAAATATTAGAAAGAGGGATGCTTAATGACTAATTTACAGCAAATTGATGCTTATTTTGCAGAACACCGTGAGGCACATTTAAATGAATTGAATGAATTTTTACGAATTCCAAGTATCAGTTCTTTATCCGAGCATAAAGAGGATATTCAACATGCAGCTGAGTGGCTAGCCAGTGCGTTTGAAAAACTAAATCTTGAAAATATCTCCATTACACAAACAGCTGGGCACCCTGTTGTTTATGCAGACTGGCTACATGCAGAGGGTAAACCAACTATTTTATTTTATGGTCATTATGATGTTCAACCTGTTGATCCATTAAATTTATGGGACAGTGAGCCTTTTAATCCTACAATTCGAGACAATAAATTATTTGCTCGTGGTGCGAGTGATGATAAAGGACAAGTCTTTATGCACTTAAAAATGATTGAGGCATTGTTTGCTACAACAGGGACATTACCTGTCAATGTTAAGTTCATTTATGAAGGTGAAGAAGAAATTGGTAGTCCACATCTACCTGCCTATGTTGAACAATATAAAGAAAAACTAGCGGCAGATTTAATTTTAATTTCCGATACAGGTCTTTATGGTCCTGGGAAGCCTGCGGTATGCTATGGTTTACGGGGCTTAACGGGCATTCAAATTGATGTGCGTGGAGCTAAGGGAGATTTACACTCCGGTCTTTATGGTGGTGGCGTACAAAATGCTATTCACGCATTAGCTGAAATTTTAGCATCCTTCCGTGATGAGCATGGTACGATTCAAGTTGAAGGTTTCTACGACAAAGTGTTGCCATTAACAGAAGAGGAACGTGAGGCTTATCTTGCGCTTGGCTTCGATGAAGAGTCTGTTAAACAGGAAGTTGGCGTAAAAGAATTATTCGGTGAACAAGGGTATTCTTATTTAGAACGTACTTGGGCCCGCCCAACCCTAGAGGTTAACGGTGTATTTGGTGGTTTCTCAGGTGAAGGCATCAAAACAGTGCTGCCCGCTGAAGCTGGCGCTAAAATCACATGTCGTCTTGTACCAAATCAAGAGCCCGATGAAATTGTAGCACTTTTAAAAGCACATGTTGAAAAGCACAAACCTGCTGGTGTGGAAATCAACATTTCTGAATTCGATAAAGGCCGTCCATTCCTAACGCCTTTCGATCATCCATTTATCCAGGCTGCTGGACGCTCCTATGAAAAAGTGTATAATGTACCAACAGCATACACACGTGGCGGTGGATCCATCCCTATCGTCGCTGCGTTTGATGAAATTTTAGATTTACCTGTAGTGCTAATGGGCTTCGGTCTATCAAGTGAAAACTTCCATGCACCAAATGAACACTTCCATTTAGAAAACTTTGATAAAGGCTTACGTGTTCTTAGTGATTATTTATATGAGGTTTCAGGATTACAAAAGTAAATATCGATTAATTAAAAAATCCCCTCACTGTCAAAGTGAAGGGATTTTTTTATTTGATTACTCACCAAAAATCGTAACGATATCAGCTGCTTGTTTGCGCTCTTTACCTTTTGGCACTTCATCAAAATAACCAACTTGTAGCATAGCAATGACACGCTCACCTGGCTGTACCTTTAAAGCTTCACGGAATTTTGGATTATCTAGGAAGCCTGGTGTTTTCCAGCAAGAGCCTATGCCTCTATCCCATGCCAGTAACTGCATGTTTTGAATAAATGTACTTGCTGCTGCATAATCTTCTAAACGTTCTTTTTGACGCGCATCCTCTGGAACGATAACAAAGGCATAGCCACCTGGTAATGTAAATTTCAACATCTGCTTCGCTAAATCTTCGCTTGAAAGCTCCTGCCATTTAGGAATTGTTAAGTCACGTAATAGCTGGTGAAGATTTGTTAATTCCTTTCCACAGGCAACAACTAATCGCCATGGCTCACGATTACCATGATTGGGAGCCCATACTGCATCGTCAATAATAGCCATTAAATCCTCACGCTCTACAGGCTGGCCATTAAACTTTTTAATGGAACGACGTTGAATAATTGCATCTCTAACAGATAAAATTTGTTCGCTCATATATCAATTCTCCTTCTACCATAAGACAACATATTAGAGTTTATCTCTTCTATCTTTCACATTATCATATATTTGTATGCTTTAAAACTACCTGTTCCTAAGCAAAGCTGTCATCTATATGATAGAAAAAGTAGGTCATGCTTGGCGTATAGGCGGTGGAATCCTCATAAAAATAAGGTCGATTAATACTATCTGAGGTGTGGGCATTCACATAAGGAATACCATTTTGAATACTTGTAACAATAACGGAGTGGTCAATTCTACCATTCCCTTGAAAATCATAAAAAATGACATCTCCAAGCTCTAGTTCCTCTGCATATTGAACACGTCTACCCTTCAATCCTGTTGTAGATCCTTCTAAATACCATCGTAATGAATGGGCAACAGACCAGCTAAAGCTCCAATTCCCTTGCTGAATCCACCAGCCTTTCTCTCTACTTGGTGCACCTCGCATCGGTGCCCCTCCTGCAAGTAAACACTGAGATATATAGTTCGTGCAATCTACATCAAAATTTGGAAAAGCAGGATTGCGTCTGTTCCACCACAAATTAGCATATTGAACTGCAGCCTGCCTATTATACATTTTTGCCATACATAACCTCCTCATGCCATCATATGTCTATTTAAGCATTTCTATTAGTTAGGTCCTTCCTCATAATTCTTATTGAAATCCATTATATTCAGCATGTTCCTTTCCAATTTCAAGAACATTTTTGCTACAATAAGGATTAAAGATATGTCAATTTTATTTTATGACCAGAAGGGATGTTGAATGTGAGGCAGCATGCTGAAAAAGAGATTTTACAGCCAACTCTTTTATGCGATAAAAAAGGTAATTTAAATCCAGCAGCCATCGGATTTGCACGCAAACCACTTATTAATAGCAATTTAAGCGGCCATCTCATGCGCAAAAAGAAATGGAACTATTGGTGTGTCTACGGTGATGAAATCTTGTTTTCAGCTACGATTAGTCATCTAGATTACGCAGCAGTCTGCTTCGTTTATTTCCTTGAATATGAAACACAGCGCTATTTTGAAAAAACGATCACAATCCCCTTTGGTGGTAAACTAAAAATGCCTACACAGGTTTTAGAATCTGTTTCATTTAAAAATAGTGAAATGATGATTGATTTATTGTATATACAAAATGAAACACATCTATCTGTTTCCATACCAAACTTTGACGGAGATGTTTTACGAGCAAAGCTTATCATTCAGCACCCACCAGCGGACGAAACCTTAAATGTAGTCATTCCTTGGAATCGCAAAACATTTCAGTTCACAGGCAAGCATCACATATTGCCAACATCAGGTGTTGTCACAATTGGTACTCGGCGTTTTAATTTCTCAGCTGAGGAGAATTTTGCTGTGTTGGATTATGGACGAGGTGTATGGCCACGTGAAGCATTATGGAATTGGGGAATGGCCTCTCAACGAGTACGTGGACGACGCATCGGACTTAATTTAGGAGGTAAATGGACAGATGGCACAGGCATGACTGAAAATGCTGTTTTTGTTGATGGTAAAATGACAAAAATACATGAGGATTTATTATTTCAATATGATTCTGAAGATTACATGCAGCGTTGGAAAGTGAAAACAAAATTTTCTAATCAGGTCTCCTTAACCTTTTCACCCTTTTTTGAGCGTATAGCCCAAACGAATGCCAAACTAGTTAAATCAGAGGTACATCAACTATTTGGCTATTACGACGGTTCTATTTTACTCGACAATGGTGAAACACTGGTTATTCAACAAATGCTCGGATGTATTGAGGAACATCGTGCAAAATGGTAAAAACCCTCTAGAAGACGTTGCTTTCCGTGGGTATTTTGAAAATGCAAATGATTCCACGGAAGCTTTTGTCTCCTAACTGTCCACTTTTGCTCTAACTAAGGGCTCTTAATATTTTTTCTGGATCATCTGTAAATATCGCCTGTACACCGAGCTGTTGTAAACTTCGAGCATCGCGTTGTTCATTGACGGTATACACACGTACAGTTGCACCTTCAGCGAGAGCTAGTTTAACTGATTTACGGAAGGAAGTTGGCAAACTTACATGTAACGCCTTAGCTGGTATAAGAGCAATGTAAGTTGGGAAATCCACCAGCACCTCTGCAAACAATGCTGCACTTTCTATATAAGGCGCTATTTTTGATATTGTTTGCAATGATTCATGATTGAAAGATGAAATGATCACCCGCTCTGTCATTTGCTGTGCTGCTACTTCTTTGAGCACGAGCGCTTCGATTCCTTCATATGCAATAATGTCTGTTTTCAGTTCAATATTGATACGGTGATTGGTACCTGCAAATAACTCCAACACTTCCCCTAAGGTAGGAATTACTTCATCTCCGAACTCCCGTGAAAACCACGAGCCAAAATCAAATGTACGTAATTGTTGTAATGTAAAATCTTTTACATAGCCTGAGCCATTGGAGGTACGATCAATGGTCTCATCATGAATAACCACTACCTCTTTATCTGCGGTTAAATGAACGTCTAGCTCTATCCCTGCTATAGGAAGCTTTGATGCTGCTTGAAAGGCAGCCATCGTATTTTCTGGATAGTTTATCGAAACACCTCTATGTGCAAATATGTCCAAATTCAATAACCTCCTCTATTATTATTCAAAGAAAAACCTTCCAGCCCCATGTAATAGTAGCATAATTAACATTTTAGCTTTCACTTGCTGGTAAATATTATATATAGTAGTATGATAATCTACTTTGAAATTGTAAGTACCTAGGAGGTGCTAAAAAATGACTGTACAACATCCAGATTTTCAGGCTGAAGTAGAGCGGTTAGCGTATACCCAAGGCTATATGCAACAAATATTAGACGAATCACAACGAGATTTAAAATCTGCTCAAGAAAATATCCGCAAATCTATGGCCGATCTTGATTACTTAGATTCGAGTTTAAGTTATTTAAATATCTTAACAAATGCCAGATTTTTTGAAATGGCACGTAATCAAAAAGAAGGTCTAGAGGCCGTTCGCAAGAAGCCCTATTTCGCTAGAATCCATTTCCAAAAAACCGGTGACCCAGAAGAATTCCTTTATATTGGGAAAACATCACTATTTCATCGTGAAACCCATGAGCCCATTATTGTTGACTGGCGCTCACCCGTAGCTAATGTTTATTATGATGGACGTCTTGGTGACATGGAGTACGATGTCCGTGGTGAAGTTCATAAAGGACATCTCTTTGCTAAAAGGCAATACAAGATCGAAAATGGCGAATTACTCGATATACGAGATATTGATCTAACAACAAATGATGAACTACTACAAGAAGCATTAGCTGGAAAAGCTGATGTCCGTCTAACTGAAATTGTTTCAACAATTCAAAAGGAACAAAATGAAATTATTCGAGCACATCTTCGTCAACCAATTATTGTGCAAGGTGCTGCTGGTAGTGGAAAAACAACCATTGCTCTACACAGAATATCCTATTTCCTTTATACAATGGGTGAACATTTTAATCCTGAGCAGCTCATGATTTTAGCACCGAATAAGTTATTTATTGATTATATAGGCGATGTTTTACCAGAGCTTGGCGTCGATAAAATATGCCAAACTACTTTTACAGACTACGTTCTTTCTGCCACTAAATTAAAGCTTAAGCTTCAAAATCCAAATGAACAATTAGAATTGCTCGTTGCTGGAGGAAGTCAGCCTACTACCTGGATTGCTGAAATGAAAGGCTCACTTTACTATCGTGATGTCATCGAACGCTACGTACAAAAGCTGGAACAAAAGATCGCAGAGCAATTCGAAGATGTCTATATTGAAAAATACTGTATCATGCGTGCTTCCCACCTGAAGAAGCTGTTTTTATATGAATTCTCATATATGCCTATCGAAAAGCGACTTGAACATATTAAAAAGGTCTTAGCAAGCCATGTACGTCAAAAAAAACAGGCTGTTTTAGCTACACTCCATAAAAAGTATGATGAAGCATTGGGTAAAGCCTTAAATGGAATTCGAGATGATGAAAAACGGCGACGTGTTGTCACAAAATTCATTGATGAGCGTGATGAACGAATTCCTGCCATTGAAAAAGAAACGAAGACAACGGCATCAGCTTATATGCGTCGCTTTCCCAAACATAATATTAAAACACTCTATCGTACCCTTCTCACCGATGCAGAATTATTAGCAGAACTCGCCCCTGAATGGCATTACCTTGAACAGCAACAATTTTTGCAGGCATATCGTAAAGAACAATGGGCACTCGAAGATTTAGCTGCACTATACTATTTACAAGCACGTTTAAAAGGCATTGCAGATGAATGGAAGATGCGTGTTGTCTTTATCGATGAGGTCCAAGATTACAGTTTATTTCAGCTTGCTGCTTTAAAAGCAGGTCTTGATACAGATATGTTTACTATGGTCGGTGATTTAGCACAAGGTATCCATAGCTATCGCTCATTAACAGCCTGGGAGCCTGTCCAAAGCTTATTTCCTCGTGCAAGCTTCCGCACTTTGCAAAAAAGCTATCGAACAACAATTGAAATTATGGAAGTCGCGAATCAAATTCTAGCGCAAATGAATGAACAGCTACCTTTAGTAGAACCCGTTGTGCGTCACGGTAAAGTACCAAGTTTTATTCAAGCAGAGCAATTCGATGCCTTCAAAGTTAAAGAGATTTTTGAAGCTATTCGTCAAAATGGCCATCGATCCATCGCTTTAATTTGCAAAACTACTGCAGAAGCCATTACTATGCAACAGGCATTAAAAGACAATGATATTGCTTCACAACTACTAACGGAAAATGAATCTATTAATCAAGAAATGTTACTTGTTGTGCCAAGTCACTTAGCTAAGGGACTTGAATTTGATGCTGTCATTGTAGCTGCCTACGATACACCATTTTACGATACACCAATTGACCGAAAGCTACTTTATGTAGCTCTTACACGAGCCATGCACGAGCTATACTTAATCGGTCCATCCAAAAAGACATTTTTATTAGAAAATTAAAAAGTCGCTAAAAGGCGACTTTTTTCTTTGCATCATTAATTTCTTGGGGGTAATTTATAAAACTTCCCTTTGGATAAATAAGCTTTCACAACTTTCCACCATGAATTAGGGGCTTCCTTCGGAGGAGACTTCTTCTTTGGCAATGCTGGCATGCGCATGATCACGACTCCTTTCTTAAAGCTTATTAATATTATATGAAGATAGTAGGTGATTATGATAAAAAAGGGCGATGAGTTGATATTAAATACCTCTCATCACCCCTTTTTCTATTGTTTTACATAATAATCAATTTGCTGTGCTTTCATAAAGCCTGCTTTTTCATAGACAGAAAGTGCTTTTTTATTGTCTACTTCTACATCTAGCATGACAAACGCTGCACCAACCTTACTCGCATAATCCTTTGAAAAGGAAAGAAGGGCTGTCCCAATACCTTGTCCTTCACAATTTGGATGTACAGCAAGTGCAGTTACCCACTGGATTTCATTTTCCTTAGCTGTAGTCACTGTGCCAACAACTGCACCATCTCTGTAAGCAACCCAAAGCTCTCTTCCATTTGTTGATGTATTAAAAGCAATAAGCTCTTCTGATTCTTCGGGTAGATCTCCAAAAGCCTCACAATAAATAGTAATCAGTTCAGCTTGCTCTCCGTTATAGGCTTGAATATTTATATCACTTCGTAATGTAACGGGCTCTGCTTTTGTTTCTAGGGTCGTTTCTGAAAAACTATAGGTAAACCCTTTGTTTTCAATAAATGTATGCCCATAAGGGGAACCATCAATTACTACAGCTAATTGCCCCTCTGCCCCTCTTTCTTTTAGCCCTACTTGTATACCCTCAACTAAGGCAGTTCCAATACCCTTTTGTCGATATGCAGGTGTCACCACTAATGACCACTCATATGTATGAAGTCCCATTAAGTCGATAGCACTAGCAGCACCAACTAATAAATCCTTATTATCCTCATACGCTAGTACCATGAAGCCTTTATTCTCGAAAGAGCTAGCCATAGGTACATTCATAATGGTTTCATAGACTCGATAATCTTGAACTGTTGCTTCTTCACATAATAACTTTACTTCTTTCAATGTTTCTCCATCTAATGGAAAAGACACTGTCATCACTGAAATATTCATCATTTACTCCGTTCCTGTAACAGACTATTGCCCTATTGTAGCAAGAATGAAAATAAGCTGGCAACAAAATATATTAATACCCGCTATTAATCAGAATTTTACTTCAAATATTAGAAAAATAAAAGGATTTATACTATAAAAATTCAGTAAAATGACTGAAATTTACTAGAAATAATATACTAATTTTTCTAAAATAGAGATATTTATTCTTTCACAACCCATTACTTTTAAACTATCTACTGCTTCATATTTTAATAATGTTATATAATAATTATACCATTTATTCAAATTAATAACATTTTAATTCAATAAAAAAGAGCAACTTCAAATGAAATTGCTCTTTTTCCATCTATTCCTCAAGATGGTGTGAGGATGAATGCAGCATTTGTGCATAAAGACCACCTGATTCGATTAGCTTTTGCTGAGGTCCAGCCTCCACTAATTCCCCTTTTTGCATCACTAAGACCATATCGGCATTATGGACAGTATTTAAACGATGCGCGATCACAAAGCTCGTGCGCCCTTGCATTAACGTATCGAGTGCCTCTTGTATCGCCAGTTCTGTCACAGTATCGATACTGCTTGTCGCTTCATCCAATAGTAAAATTTTCGGATCAGCAATAAGTGCCCTTGCTATAGAAAGTAATTGCTTTTGGCCTTGGGAAATCTCGCGTCCATCCGCTGCAAGAATAGTATCATACCCATCCTTTAGTTTCATAATGAATTCATGTGCATTAGCTTGCTTGGCCGCTTCCTCAATCTCTGCATCACTCGCATCCAGTCTACCATATCGGATATTCTCGCGAACAGAAGCCTCAAACAAAAATGGATCCTGTAAGACAAAGGCCATTTGTGAACGAAGGGATTGTCGATCAATTTGCTGTACATTTATACCATCAAATAATACCTCTCCCTTTGAGACGTCATAAAATCTTGCAATAAGTTGAAGGATTGTCGTTTTACCAGCCCCAGTTGCACCAACAAGGGCTACCGTTTGACCAGGTTCCACTTTAAAGTCTACATTTTTTAGTGTGTACCCCTCTTCTTCTAGTTCATATTTGAAGTACACCTGCTTAAACGTTACATGTCCCAATAGCTGATGCTTTTGTGCTGACACATTTTCTGCCTCTGGTTGTTCATCAAGCAAGGAAAATACACGTTCTGCACCAGCAATGGCTGACAGTACCGTATTAAACTGGTTTGCTAAATCATTTAAAGGACGTGTAAATTGTCGTGCATATTCAGTGAATATAACAATTACCCCTATCGATACATGTCCATATAACGCAAGAACTCCTCCTACACCTGCTACAATGGTAAAGCTCATATTATTTAAGAAGTTCATAACTTTAGGAATATAACCTGAGTATGTCTGTGCCCAAAAACCAGTTCTTTTTAAGCGCAAACTTTTTTCACGAAATTCTGCTTTCATTCGCTCCTCTTGTGAAAATGCCTTCACAATCCGCTGTCCTGAAATTGTTTCTTCGATCATCCCGTTTAAGGCGCCAATAGCTACCTGCTGTTCTTTAAACAGTGGTGCTGTACGACGTGTAATCCATCGCATCGCCCAAAACATCAGTGGAATAATGATCATCGTCAGAACTGTCAGCAATGGGCTTAAACTGAGCATAATAATGACGGTTCCACCAAGCGTAAGAACACTTGAAAATACCTGAATAAAGGAACTGTTCAATGTTGAGCTGACAGCTTCAATATCATTCGTCATTCTACTCATCAATTCTCCATGCTGACGACGATCAAAGAATGCCACTGGCAGTCTTTGAAAATGAGTGAATACACTTGTCCTTAATCTATAGATCGTTTGCTGGGCGATGCCAATCATCCAATAGTTTTGTAGGAAAAGTGAAACGGCTAATAACACATAAATACCAATTAATAAGCCAATCCCTTTATCTAAGCCTGAAAGCTCGCCATGCATAACATAGTGATCAATCATTTGACCGATTACATAAGGACCAACTAAAGCTAATATGGAGCTAATCATCACTAATAAGAGCACCACAATAAGCAGTGCACGTTGTTCGTCGACAATTTTCCATAACCGCAGCAATGTACTTCTCCAATCAGCTGCACGTGGCCCCTTCTTTTTCTTCACACCCTGTTTCAGATCATCTTTTGTCAAAAGCGGTTCATAGCCAAAAGGTTTCTGGAAAAATCCCATTAATCCTCCACCTCCTGTTGAGAGATAGCTATTTTTTTATAAAGCGAGGAAGTCTCTAAAAGCTCTTCATGTGTGCCATAAGCAACTACTTTTCCAGCATCAATCAGTAAAATGCGATCTGCACCTTTAGCTGTACGTATTTTTTGCGTAACAACAAGCATCGTTGCTTTTTCTTCACTCAGTGCCGCCCACAAAGACTGTTCAGTTTTCACATCTAAAGCACTAGTACTATCATCAAGCATTAAAATATGTCCCTTTCTCAATAGAGCTCTAGCTATAGATAACCTCTGTTTTTGCCCCCCCGATAAATTGACACCTTTTTGCCCAACCTTGGTATCATAACCATTTGGAAAATCTTCAACAGATGCATGAATTTGCGCCTGCATTGTAGCCTGTAATACAGCATCCATTTCAGCCTGTGTATCTCCCCAACGCACATTATCTGCAATACTTCCTGTAAATAACAATGACTGCTGGGGGACATAGCCAATCACTTCCCGCAACTCTTGTAAATCCCAATGTTGCACATCCTGACCTTCCACAAGTATTCTGCCTTGCGTTACTTCATAGAACCGAGGAATGAGCTGTAATAATGTTGATTTTCCTGCACCAGTTGCCCCCATGATCGCTAGTTTCTCGCCAGACTTAACTTGAAAGCTCACATCTGACAGAACAGGAACATCTCCTCCTGGATAAGTAAAACTAACATGGTCAAAGGTTAATTCTCCATATTGTGTGGCATGACCTACTTCTTCTAAAAGAGATGTATCTTCAACCTCATTTTCAACGGAAAGGATTTCTGCCATACGTTCTGCAGATGCCTTTGCACGTGCGTAGAAGATAATAATAAAAGCGAACATTGAAAATGAGCCTGTCATACGCATTGCATAATTCACAATAGCCACAATATCACCAAGTGGCGTTGTTCCTGTAGCAATTTGTTTTGTACCAAACCATAAAACTGCGAGCAGGCTCATATTCATAATGAACAAAAGAACCGGCATAATATATTCCATTATGCGTAAGGCCTTCACAGTATCAACCTTTAACCGTGATGCAACTTCATCAAAGCGTGTAGCCTCATATGCCCCTCTTAAGTAAGCCTTTACTAATCGTATCGCCTGTAAATTCTCCTGTAAAACTCTGTTTAAACGATCGACCCTCTTTTGTACACGCCCAAAATAAGTCACACCTTTTGCCACCATAAAAAGAAGAAAAATAAAAATGATCGGTGCACCAATAACTAAAAATAAAGCTAATTTCGGATTTACGACAAAAGCCATAATAATGCTTCCTATCACAGCAAGTGGCGCTCGAAGCATAATACGTAAGCTCATAAACAGCACCGTTTGTACCTGTGTAACATCATTTGTTAATCGAGTAATAAGCGATGCAATGGAGAATTTTTGATAGGTTGCTAGCGTAAAGGATTGAATCCTATCAAACAGGGCATTTCGAAGGTCATACGAAAAGCTTTGAGCTGTATGTGAAGAAAAATAAGAATTGATAACGCCCGCCAGAAAGGCAACAAAAGATAGCCCAAGTAAAACAGCCCCCCATTGCAAAACCATTCCTTGATTTTGTGCCCTTACTCCCTCGTCGATTATTTTTGCCATAATGAGTGGCTGCACAAGCTCTACAAATAACTCTAAAAGCATTAAACATAAAGCAAAAATAGCTGTCCATTTATATGGCTTTACATAGGAAAAAACTTCTTTCATATTCTTTCCCCCTTGTTGGTAGATAAAATTTAATGATAGTTAAAAACTACTAACACTATAGTATATTTATGCTTTTTCTCCTGCTATAGAAAGCCAGGTTACACAAACAAGCATAACGAATACTCCTATTAATTGCCAAAAACCTAAAGAAGTACCGAAAATAATAACAGAGATCACCATTGCTGTTAATGGTTCAATACTAGAAAGAATGCTCGTTTCAACTGCCGTAATGTATTTCATACTACTTAAAAACAATATAAAAGCTACTGTTCCAAAAAATATTAAAGCAACTAATAACATTAAAATTTTAAAATCTACTAGAACAACCCATTGAGTGGACTGCTGCCAAACACGGCTTACTAAGCCCAAAGTGAAGCCACCCACCAGCATCCCCCAGCCCACTACTAAAAGCACACTCCACTCCTTCATTAAGCGTGCAGGATACAAGGTGTAAAATGCAAATGTTAAGCCTACTCCTATTCCCCATAACAAGGCTTTTGGACTAATAAGTAAACTTTCAAATGATGCATTCGTTAGTAACAGAAATAACCCTATAAGGGTACCAATAATACCTAACACTTGATATTTTGGTGGCCATTTCTTTAAACTAAGAGAGACATACGCGACAACAAATATTGGCGCTAAAAACTGTAGTAAGGTAGCAAGCACAGCATTACTTTCATTAATTGCAGCAACAAATGTAAATTGGACACCAAGCATACCTGCAATACCAAAAACTATGAGTTGCCTCCCCCATAGCTTGTGCTGCCAAATTCCAAAAATATTTTTTCCTGTTAACAATAAATATGTAAGTAGTAATATACCTGCAACCGATAAACGGATTGTTAACATAAAGGATACAGTCAAAGGTGTATGATTAAGCAACCACTCCATTAAAGGGCCAGTTGCTCCCCATAACATAGCACCCGAGACGATAAATATTATTCCTTTTAAACGTTTCATACCAATCCTGCTTCCTATATACGTACTAAAAATTGTTACTTTTCTTCAAATCTTTTCTTATATTTCACTAGAAAAGTCCTATTAATTTTTACTATCAAATATTTACAAATATATTCATAATGACTAATTCCCGATTATTATCTATAATATTAGTATATATTGATTACCCAAGGAGATCGAATAATCATGAGTCATATGCATAAATCATTTACGATTGATGAACATTATTTAAATTCACTTCCTTTTCCTGCAATTATCATTAATCAAGATGGACAAGCAACAGTCTGGGGAAAGAGTGCTGAACATCTGATTGGCTTATCAGCTAATGATATTAAAGGAAATACTACTCCATCTATACACGAAAATCTACTGCGTCAGCTTCCTGTCGAAACACTTCAATCTATTTTACAAAATGAGGACAGTACGTATCTAGAAAAAATTCAAGTACACACAACTTCAAATGCAGAAATAACAACAGCTCTGCTAGCTAAACCTTTTACAGATGAGGGAGAACGTTTTATTCTATTGATTTTTATGCTCCCAGAATTAATGACGCAGGCTATCTCTCAATGCAATACCTTTGTAAACCTTAAGCAAGGTTTAGATGCAACCTTTATGACTGTTACACTCGATCACGATGGATTTATCTTGGAATGTAATAATGAATTTCTAAAAACAAGCCAATGGACACCAAAGCGTGTTATCGGCAAAACCTTTTGGCAACTGTTCCCTGATAATGAAATGAGTGAAAAAATTACACATACGATCTGGCGTAATTTAAATAATGGTCATACATGGCAAGGAGAAGTTGAAAAAATTACAAAAACGGGGCAATCCTATTGGGTGCTACTAACGGCTATTCCCCTCGTTAATCTTGAAACAAATGAACAACAGTTTATCCTAATTGAAAAGGATGTAACAAAATCAAAAACGATTCAACACCAGCTTGAAAAAATTGCTTACATCGATACAGAAACTGGTTTGATGAATGCACATCGACTTGAAAAAGTAATCACCAATATGATTGACGATGAGAGACACTTTTCATTTGTTTATCTAAGTATTGATAAATTTTATACACTTAAAGAATTACATGATCAACAAATCGATCAAAGCCTTATTGTTGAATTTACAAATCGTATAAAAATGTATTTCCAAGATAGCACGATGGCTCGTATAAATGAAAATGATTTTGTTGTCATTACGCCTTTAAGTGAATGGTTTATTCAAGGCTTTTTATCTTACTTACAACAACATCCGATTTATAGCGGCAATATTGCTGTACCAATTTCTATTAGTGGTGGCATAACTAGATATCCTGAGGATCAATCAACATTCTCTCAGCTTATGAAGGCATCCATTGCTACTATTTCTACAGTCCGTGAGGCTGGCGGAGATAAAATTGTTTCTTTATCAACAGCAACACATAAGGCTTTAAATCGTAAAGCATTAATTGAAAAGCGCTTACTCCAAGCACTTGACCAAAAGAACTTGAAGGTACTCTATCAGCCACAAATCGATGTGTATTCTGGAAAAGTTACTGCTGTTGAAGCACTTGTACGTTGGGAAGATGAGGTCATAGGTGTCGTAACGCCTGATGAGTTAATTCCTATCGCTGAAGAAACAGGCCTAATTAATAATATTGGGTCCTTCATGCTGGAAAAGGCTTGTGAACAAGCATTACTTTGGAAAAAGGCTGGCTATGATTTAAAAGTATCTATTAACTCTTCTGTACGCGAATTCCGTGATAAGAATATGGCAAAATCTATACTTGAAATGATTACAAAAACAGGTTGTCCAGCGAACCTATTACAAATTGAGATTACTGAAAAATTTGCTTTAGAAGCTGAAGCCGCAACGTCTATTGCACAGCAAATGCGTAAGCTTGAAAACGAAGGCATTTCTTTTGTATTAGATGATTTCGGTACTGGCTACGGCTCATTCAGATATATGCAAATTTTACCAATAAATACATTAAAAATCGATCAAACGTTTACAAATTCACTCTTAAAATCCGAAAAGAGCCAAAAGCTTATGAATGGTATGGTACAACTAGGTAAATCCATGGAATTGAAAGTGGTCGCTGAAGGTGTAGAAACAGCTGAACAAGCAGATCTATTAATCACTTACGGCTGCGATGCCATTCAGGGCTATTATATTAGTAAACCTGTTACACCTGAAGAGATTGAACTATTACTGACAAAATAACAATAATGAAGAAGGAGGCTGCGTTTATTTAGCACGCAGTCTCCTTCTATTTTTTATAAACCTTTTGTAATTTTACTTTACTGGAACGAACTGAGCGGAATATGAGTTGGATAATTACTTCTGCAAAAACTAGTCCAATAACAATAGCACCTGTAATTAAAAATGCCTTTAAGCCATATTGCAAGCCTTGTAAGTAATCATCTTCTACCACATTTCTCATTGCATTATAAGCCATGCCCCCTGGTACTAATGGTATAATTCCCCCAACAATAAAAATAATCATGGGTATTTTAAAGCGTCGGGCATATAAATGAGCAACGATGGCAATGACAAATGAGCCAAAGAAAGAAGCTTTGACAACATCCATGCCTTGCTCTGTTAGAACATAGTATATAATCCAGCCAATTACCCCAACAAGTCCGCAATGAAGTAGTGTTTTTCTAGGAACATTAAAAATAATGGCAATCCCAGCTGTCGCAAAAAAACTAACTATTAATTGTATAATAATGTCCATCATCTGCATATTATCCGCCTCCTAAAATCCAAGTGTGACGGCGATTGCTGCACCAATAGCAAAGGCTGTTAAAAAGGCCTCTGCTCCCTTTGCCATCCCTGACATAAAATGACCTGCCATTAAATCACGAACAGCATTTGTAATCAAAATACCTGGTACTAGTGGCATGACGGAACTAATAATAATTTTATCAAGTTCAGTACCATAACCATACTTTACTGCAAAGAAGGCAACAAAGCCGAGGACGAGTGATGCAGTAAATTCAGAAAAAAACTTTACCCTTGTTAAATGATTAATGAATACAAGTACTAGGAAACCGAGCCCGCCTGCCAAAAAAGCTATCGGAAAATCCGACCATCCACCCTTAAACATAATAAGGAAACACCCACTAGCAAGCGCAGCTGCTAAAACTTGTAAATAAGTTGGTAAAAAATAATTTGTTTTTTGTATCGACTTTAGCTCGTCATAAGCTTCTTCTAATGTTATGATTTGAGATGTGAGTCTACGAGATACTGAATTTACCAAGGCGATTTTTTGCAAATCTGTAACCCTACTGGGAATTGATGTAATTCTTGTTGGCTGTGTCTTGCCTAACGAAAAAATGATGCCCGTTGGCGTGGCATAACATTGAGCATTAGGCATATTTTGAGAATGTGCCATACGCAGCATCGTATCCTCGACGCGGTATGTTTCTGCACCACTTTCAATCATAATGCGTCCTGCAAGCAATAAACAGTCAATCGTAAGTTCATTATCCGCATCTTGTAAGACCATTGCAGCTATCTGCCTCCTTCAAAAGGTTCCTTGCCAATATTAACGAACTGCCAATAAAAACTCAACTGAAAATTTTTTCTTAAGCAATGGATTATCTTTCAATTTATTTTTACAGTTACACTAATATTACGCATGTGTTTTTTCTATTTTAGTAGGTATTTTACAACCTCTTAAATAGAAGTACAACTACAATTAATTCGCTAATTCTTGAAGAAAAAGCGATCTTAATAAATTTCCACATAATTACATAAAAAGATTCTAGATTTGTATAACTTTTTTAATGACTGGCACGTCTGATTGTATAGAAAATAAAAAAAGAGGGGAGCGTATCCAAAACCATGCAGGAACGCAGAAAAAGACGCGGTCCAATAATTGATTTCTTATTACTTAGCCTTATTGTGACCTTAACAACTATTATACTTTTTATTATCCTTTCAAAGGATGACTTTAAGTTTCAAAAGATTAGTGCTTCAAAAGAATCCGAGACGGAATCGGTGAATAGTCATTTATCGACCGAAAGTTCTGCGTTTCCAGGCATACGTATTGTTACAGACGTTTCAAATGACAAACGAACACCATTTGCTATACATTACCCACAAACAGATAACGAGGTTTTTAATGATGCCGTATTACAATACATATCGGATTCAAAAGAAAACTATCTAACATCGATGAAGAAAAATAAAGATACAGATGCTATGGGTGAATTAAATATTAGTCTAGAAACTTTTCCGTACCGAGAGCATTACTATTCCTTTGTGCTAACAAAAATGCTATATGTAGGTGGAGCCAATCACGAAGTCTCCACAAAAACATTCTTCATTAACAACGAAACGGGCGAACAAATTACAATCCAAACGCTCTTACAAAATGATGAGAATAACTTATCTACGTTGGCTGTAAACGTCCGAAAAGATTTGCAAAAAAACCTCCAATTAAAGGATGAGCTTTTCAACGATGAACTATTAAAAGCTACCGAACCAAAATGGTCTAACTTCAATCGCTTTGCTATTGTTGATGATTCATTACAAATCTATTTCGATGAATATGAGATTGCTAGTGGAGCAGCAGGTACCCCAATAGTGAAACTACCCCTTTCGCTTATTAACCCTTTGTTAGCCTCCGAATTTCAAATCGCAATGGAAAATGTAAAACCAATTAATCCACCACCAACTGGCGATCCGAATAAAAAACGTATTGCTTTAACATTTGATGATGGTCCACATCCAAAAGTGACGGAGCAAATTTTAAATATTCTTGATAAGTATCACGCAAAGGCTACTTTCTTCATGCTCGGTAGTCGTGTACAATACTATCCTGACATCGTAAAAGATGTTCTTGCGCGCGGTCATGAAATTGGAAACCATTCGTGGAACCACCCTGTCTTAACAAAGCTTACGCAGGAACAAGTGATGAAAGAATATAACACGACTGCCACTGAAATTGAGAAGGCAATCAATCAAGGTGCCACAGTTTTTAGACCACCATACGGTGCAACTAATGACACAATTAATGCCGAGATTCCTATCCCTGTTGTGCTATGGACAATTGATACATTGGATTGGAAACATCGAAATGCACAGCAGCTATTGCCACACGTAAAAAATAATTTACACAATAATGCCATTGTCTTAATGCATGATATTCATCAATCCACTGCAGACGGACTTGACGCTGTTCTTGCCTATTTACAAGAGCAGGGCTATGAATTTGTGACTGTTTCCGAGATACTGCCATATCGACAATAGTAATAAACAAAAAGTCCAATGAATTTCTCCATATTCATTGGACTTTCTTTTTGGTTGAAAAAGATGATGTCAACGGCAGAAAAAGCAACTTTGCAAGGCGAGAGGTTGACTTCTGTTCCGCCAGCGTCCTTTCCAGAGCGTCCGATGAGCCGCTTCACTCACCTACGTTCATCCAGGGTCTCATCTGTGACGCTAAATCCCCTAGGAGTGACGCTGGCTCCACTCCAATCAACCATTCTGCAAATTGTCTTTACTTTTTCATAGTAGCATAGCGATCAAATAGCCCATTATCAGAGGATGATGGGTGACAACACCTCTTCATAAAGAATAATGAACACCTTCACTATATTTGAAAACCGTTGCTAAAGATACAGGATTGGAGTAGAAGGCTACTTGATACCTTTCAATTGACTGTTTTGTTTTTCTTATTATTTTATTGTTAATGTATCTAAAGGCTTGAAGTCATTTAACTGATAGCTTTTTATCTCGTTACGCGCTATTGTATACAGCGTATCATCTATATAGACAACACGTTGTACAACTTGCTCCCAATTTTCATAGGACTCATTATTATTACGATTGATTATATTTCCTTTCAATACTATCCCTTTCTCTGCAGTAATTTCATAAATTTGAGCACCTTGACCTTGATAGACAACTTCGTCTCCCTTACCTGCCTCATACAGTACTACAGGGAAGCCAAAATAGTTGTATTCCTTATTGCGGAATAGCGCTTTAGGATTGTATTGCACTTCAGAGGAAGAACCTTTCCCACCAATTTTTACGGTTGATTGTTCTTTCGGATTTCGGAAGTCTGATACATCGAATAGGGACATCTTCATATTGGTTGTCACAGTAAAATTACGTTTCGTATACGAATCATAGCGTTGCTCCGTATCATAACCAATACCAATTAAATGCGTATCATCTAATGGATGTAGGTAATTACTGAAGCCAGGAATCTTCAATTCCCCTAGTACAGCAGGCTTTTTCGGATTCGCTACATCAATGACAAATAGTGGATCCACTTGTTTAAATGTCACCACATATGCTTTTTCTCCCATAAATCTAGCTGAATATATCTTTTCTCCAGGCGCCATATCTTTTACTGCACCAAGCGGTTTTAAATGTTCATCCAAAATAAAGAGATGGTTATAGGAAGTACTTTTCTCATTCCACGTATTACCTTCTGTTGTAAAGATCCGGAAGTTCCCCTTATATTCATCCATTGAATACTGATTTAACACAGTTCCCTTTACTTCCGTACTTCCGACAAAGTTCAAAGTCGTTCCATCTACATCCCACTTGAAAATTTGAGTGTCGGCTGACCTCGGTAACCAAATCATATCCATAACGCGCTTTTCTGATGAAACATCAATACTACTTTCATACATTGGTGTCGTTAAATACAGGGCATTCTCTGACATATAAAGACCACTACTTCCACCTAAGTACCCTTTCGTATTGGCAGTTGTCTTAGCTCCATTTTTTAAATCGACAGCTGTAATTAAACTATAGGTACCATCCATCGTATTTGGTAAGATTGAGATTTTTTCTACAGGCAGACTTTGGTACTCTGTTCCTGCCATACTATCAAATGTTTTAGGCTTTAAATCGGTTTTATTGTCTTCTTGTAGCATCCAGTAATTTGGATACATATTACCGATTAAATATAATGTGTCATTCGTTATGCGAATATCCTGCAAGAAGCCTTCTTGCCCAACATCACGTACATGCTTTGGATTGCTTGGATTTGAAATATCATAAATTGAGGCTGTTACCATAGCTGTGCCTGCTTTTTCAATATATTGATCTCCGATGGCAATTAATAGATTGTCATATAGGGCAAGCTTAGAAATATATTGGGAATGTTTTAATTTGATACTTGTAGCCATCTTTAAATTCTTAGGATCTTTAGCATTCACCACTGTAATGCTCTGATCTTTTGCAGTGTAAATAAAGTCATCTTTTACCACTACAATGTCACCCTCTTCTACCCCCTCTACTTGATTATTAGTTGTAGACTCATTATTAGCTGTTGCTTTATCTTCACTTGCTTTACTTTGTAAGCTCTCTTCTTCTCTAATTTCTACTCTTTGAGTTGTTAACAACTTTTTAAAATACTGCTGTAACTCTTTCTCCGATTTTACGGCTGTTAATGTCTCGATAATTGTAAATGGAATTGTCTGTGAAGCTACATTCAGTCCGCCTTGTGCAAAGGCCTCCTTTTTTACATGCAATTGATAATTACCTGGTGCTAACTTTTTCACCACTATCGTTTTTTGATCTTCCAACAATTCAATTGTTGCAGGTACTTTGCTTCCTTTTTCCGTAGTGATATAGACATATTCCTCAGTTATTTTGTTTTTCTTTAAAGCAACTGAAAAAGATGCTTGCCAGTTTTGTGTTGCCATACTTGCGCTAGCCGCCTTTGCCGTCACATCTGTATTCACTATCAATGTAAAAATTCCAGGCACGATAGCTAGAACGATAATCAGCAAAATTGCGAACCATTTACTTTTCATCATTTTTCCTCTCCTTCATATACTTGTTTATTAATTAGACTAGTAAAAAAGAGGAAAGTTACATTTTTCTGAAATTTTCTAAGTAAGTTGAGGCACAATAAAAAACGAGAGGGAAACACTTCCCTCTCGTCTATTCTTCAAATGGCCATTTAGGTAACATATTTTTTAATGGCTTATCTTGTCGTCTTCCCAATACATAATCTGCCTGCATAATAGTATGAATTTCGCGAGTCCCTTCATAAATGACTGGTGCTTTGGAGTTTCTTAAATAACGGGCAACTGGATACTCGTCTGAATAGCCATAGGCTCCATGAATTTGGACCGCATCATCCGCAGCCTTATTCGCAAAATCACAAGACTGCCATTTTGCCAATGATGTCTCTCGAGTATTTCGAACACCTTTATTTTTCAATTCTCCAACACGATAGACAAGGAGACGACTCATTTGATAGCCTGCTTCCATATTAGCAATCATTCGTCCGACAAGCTGATGCTCACCAATAGGTTTACCAAATGTCTCTCGTTCATGACAGTATTTCACACTAGCCTCTATGCAAGCTTGGATCAAACCAACAGCACCTGCTGCTACTGTAAATCGACCATTATCTAGCGCAGACATGGCAATTTTGAAACCCTCGCCCTCTTCACCAAGTCGGTTTTCAATTGGCACGCGTAAATCTTCAAAAAAGAGCTCACCTGTATTACCAGCACGAATACCATATTTTCCTTTTATCGCTTTAGATGTAAAGCCAGCCATGGAACGTTCTACAATAAACGCACTAATTCCATGATGTTTTTTCGATTTGTCTGTATAGGCAAATACGATAAAGTGGTCTGCAATATCACATAAAGAGATCCACGTTTTTTGCCCATTGAGGATATAATGATCTCCATCACGGACGGCAGTTGTTGACATGGCAGCTACATCAGACCCAGCCCCTGGTTCTGTGAGACCAAAAGCTCCAATCCGTACACCTTTAGCTTGCGGAACAAGGTATCGCTGCTTTTGCTCTTCAGTCCCCCACTGCATTAAGGTCATGCTATTTAAACCTGTATGAACAGATACGGCTGTGCGAAATGCCGTATCTCCCCGTTCAAGCTCCTCACATACGATAGCAAGTGCATTATAATCCATGCCACTACCTCCGTATTGTTCAGGAACACAAACACCCATTAAGCCAAGCTCAGCAAGTCTGGACCAAATTTTAGCATCAAAGCCACCTTCAGCATCCCATTTTGCAATATAGGGAATGATTTCCTCATCAACAAACTGTCTTACTGTTTTTCTTAGCATTTCCTGCTCAGTGGACATTTCAAAGTTCATGGTCAGCACCTACCATTTCACAATCATAGCAGACTTATGTGATGTCTCTTTAATGACCACACCTCGTTTAGCCATCTCTTCAATATACGTATCACCTGGCACAATTGCTTCAGGCGGGAATACACCATGCTCTGTAATAACACCGGCACCAATCATCTGAGCAACAACTGAAATCGTATTTGCCGTAGCACGGGCCATAGCTGTTTCATTAATTGTCATATCTTTACGTACAACCATTTCATATTCATATGTCACCTGCTGTTGGGCCTTTTCACCTGCTACAATAACACGTAACAATACAGCATCAGGTTTTGAGCCCAATTCAAGCTTCTTTTTGAGTGCCTCTCGTACGACTGCACGAACAGGCACTTCTTGATTATCCACTTCTACCTTATTCGCAGAATCAAGGAAGCCTAAGTCTGCTAAAAGTTTAAATTTCTCAGCATGGCCTTTATAACGGATGGTTTTATATTCTAATGTGCGGACATTCGGGAATGTCTTATACAATGTGGAGATACCACCAGATGTATAAAATGCCTCAAGCACACCGAAATCATCAAAATAAATAGGTTCAACGCCTGATAGGGATGGAACTTCTTGAAGCTTGCCCTTCTGAATCGTTTTTGAAGGCTCAGTATAATGATCGAAAACGCCATCTAAAGAAAACACGCGTGTATAATGAAGCGGAGGCTTTGGCTCAGTTGGAATACCACCAACAAATAGTTTAATAGATTCTACTTCGTCTAATTTTGAAGCACCATAGCCCGCTAGAATATTGATCATACCGGGAGCAACACCTAGGTCAGGAATGATTGTAACACCTTTTGCCTTTGCTTCCTCATGTAAATCTAATATCTTCTCTGTAACGCCACCGATATGACCACCTAAATCAACGGAATGGACGCCTGCCTCAATAGCTGCTCTTGCTACTCGTTCATTGAACGAATAAAACAATGCATTGACGGCAACATCCCCCTTCGAAATAACACTCATTAATGAATCGTCACGTTCTGCGTGTAGCTCTACCACTTCTACCTTATTTGTATCTAGCGTATCTACAAAGTCCTGTGCAACTTTTACATCGATATCACCTAAATACACACGCTCCACTTTATCGTTTTTTATTAAATCACGAGCTACCTCTTTCCCCATTAAACCTGCACCTAATACAACAACTTTCATCAAGAACATCCCCTTTCGTTGATCTGTTACTCTGTATCGATTTGTGCTCTTTGTAATTTACCGCTGTAGTCTACATAAATACTCTTCCACTCTGTGTATACATCTAGGGCTGCTACACCTGAATCACGGTGTCCATTTCCTGTCCCTTTAGTACCTCCGAATGGCAAATGGATTTCAGCACCTGTTGTGCCAGCATTTACATAAACAATACCTGTATCTAAATCACGTTGTGCGCGGAAAATTGTATTGACATCTTGGGAGAATATTGAGCTAGATAAGCCAAATTTCACACCATTATTTACTTCAATTGCTTCTTCCAAACTTGCCACTTCAATTAGAGATACGACTGGACCAAAGATTTCTTCTTGAGCAATAATCATGTCAGGCTTCACATTTGTAAACAATGTTGGCTCATAATAGAACCCTTTATCATAAGGTGGTTCATTTAGTATCCTGCCACCTGCTAATAATGTAGCACCCTCTTGTTTACCTATTTGTACATAGTGATTAATTTTTTCCAATGCTGCTTTATTAATCACTGGCCCGATTTTTACTCCCTCATCTAGACCATCCCCAATTGTGAGCTTTTGCATTTCATCTAAGAGACGTTTCTCTAATTGTTCTTTTACATCTTTATGCACAATGACTCGACTACATGCTGTACACCTTTGCCCAGCAGTACCAAATGCGCTCCATAAAATCCCTTCTGTAGCTAGCTGTAAATCAGCATCATTCATGACAATAACAGCATTTTTGCCACCCATCTCTAAAGAAACCTTTTTCAAATGCTTCCCGCCAAGCTCAGCTACTTTACTGCCCGTTGTTGTAGAACCTGTAAAAGAAATAACCTTGACGTCAGGATGTTCAATTAATGCTGTGCCTACTGTAGGTCCTGTACCAAATACGATATTAGCGACACCATCTGGTAAGCCTACTTCCTCAAAGATTTTACCCATTTCATAGGCCATCATTGGAGTCTCATTAGACGGTTTCCAAATGAATGTATTCCCTGCAACAATGGCAGGAAATGACTTCCATGTGGCGATAGCAACAGGGAAATTCCAAGGTGTAATGAGTGCTACAACGCCTATAGGTGCCCTTACACTCATAGCAAATTTATTGGCAAGCTCAGACGGTGTTGTTTCACCAAACAATCTACGTCCTTCACCAGCCATATAGTATGCCATATCAATTCCTTCTTGGACTTCTCCTCTAGCCTCTTCAATGACCTTGCCCATTTCTTTTGTTAAAACGGTCGCCAAATGTTCTTTTTTCTCTTTCATTTTTTGACCGATGGCATATAAATAATCTGCACGTTTTGGTGCTGGTATAAGTGCCCAGCTCTTTTGTGCTTGTTTAGCAACAGCTACAGCCTCGCCTACCTCATTCGAAGTAGAGCGTGGAATGGTAGCAAGCTGCTCACCGTTTGCAGGGTTCGTCACTGCTATACTTTGTAAATGTGAATGTGTGATCCATTTACCACCGATATAGTTTTTAATCTCCACTACATACACCCCCTGAAATACTCTATGATGCCTCAGCTGTTGTACCAGTCGTATTCCATAGGTATAAGTCTATGAATTTAACCAGAATCCACTTCGCCTTGGAATAATTGCGTCCGAGCAGTGCAATGTGCTTACACGTTTCACTATTCGTGACAGCTACCAGTGGCTTTATCTCCATACATCAATAGTTGCTCCCCACCAAAAGAAAAAATGTCTCATTAGGAATCTTGGAGTGAGCGGAGATAAAATATGTCAAAATTCCGAATTTTCAATATACACCACACCTTGTAATACTAGCATTTCAATAATAATCGGTGACAACTGCCAGAGGCTTTATTTCCACTTAACTTCCTTACCTCAATATAGAGGATGACTTCTAAATTTAGAAGCCTCTTAAGGTTATGTATATTCACAATACCCTTAGTTAAATGAAAATAAATAATACACATTCTAGTTTTTTATATTCGACATTTTCTAACTAATTCCCTTTTTTTCTAAAATATTTAATTTTCTATTGAAACCAATGTAACTTATAATCGTATACAATATCATTAAATTTATTTTTGGAGGAATCCCTTTATGAATAATCATGAAATTGACTACAAGTTATTTGGTGACGACATGCAATATGTGCAAGTTGAGCTTGACCCTCAGGAAACAGTTGTTGCAGAAGCAGGAGCGTTAATGATGATGGATGATTCGATCCATATGGAAACTATTTTTGGTGACGGCTCACGAGGTGGCTCACAAAGTGGTCTAATGGGTAAATTATTAGGTGCCGGAAAACGCCTAATAACAGGTGAGAGTTTATTCATGACAACATTCACAAACGTTGGCTCAGGTAAGAAGCATGTTTATTTCGCATCACCATACCCAGGGAAGATTATTCCGATGGATTTAAGCCAATTAAACGGTAAAATTATCTGTCAAAAAGATGCATTCTTAGCTGCTGCTAAAGGGGTCTCTGTAGGCGTTGAATTTCAGAAAAAAATTGGAGTAGGCTTCTTCGGTGGTGAGGGCTTCATTATGCAAAAGCTAGAAGGTGACGGCATGGCATTTGTTCATGCAGGAGGAGCCATTCATGAAAAAACATTACAACCGGGTGAAGTTTTACGTGTGGATACAGGATGTCTTGTAGCAATGACATCCAATGTGGATTACGATATTGAAATGGTTGGAGGCGTAAAAACAGCCCTGTTTGGAGGCGAAGGAATCTTCTTTGCTACATTACGTGGTCCTGGAACAGTGTGGGTACAATCATTACCATTTAGCCGTTTAGCCAGTCGTGTCTTTGCAGCTGCCCCTATTTCGCAAGGTGGAGGCGGTCAATCTAAAGGTGAAGGCGGTATCGGCGGCTTATTCGATTTATTCAATAGATAAAAAAATGGAGCATATCTTTCACCGATATGCTCCTCTTTTTAATCAATTCGATTGGATATTGCCTTGCCTTGTCCATAAGCAGTCAAAGCTTTTACATTTAACATTAGCATAGCCGTTCTCGTTTCTAATGACGCGCTACCGATATGTGGCAGAGCTACTACATTTGGAAGTGTTAATAAGGGATGATCCATCGCAATCGGCTCTTGTTCAAACACATCTAGTCCTGCAGCCCAAAGCTTCCCATTTTTAAGAACATCGTATAGCGCATCCTCATCAATAATTCCACCACGTGAGGCATTAATTAATACCGCATCTTCTTTCATCAAAGCAAGTTCCTTTGCACCAATGAGTCCTTCCGTATCACTATTATAAGGTGTCATAATCACAACAAAATCAGATTGCTTTAATAGATCCTCCAGCGAAACATACTGGAAGCCATACATTTCTTCTGCTTCATGACGACGTCTGCGATTATTATACAAGATTTTCATATCAAACCCTTTTGCTCTTCTAGCAACAGCTTGGCCAATTCTCCCCATGCCAATAATGCCAATTGTGGCTCCTGAAACATCCTTGCCAACCAGTTGCATTGGATACCAGCTTTTCCATTTGCCCTCACGTAAATATCTTTCACTTTCTGGAATTCTACGAGCAGTTGCAAGCAGTAAGCCAAATACTAAATCCGCAGTTGTATTAGTTAAAACTCCAGGCGTATTTGTCGCCATAATGCCTCGTTTTTTTAAAGCCTTCACATCAATATTATTATATCCAACTGCTAAATTCGTCACTAATTTTAAGTTGGGTGCATGCGAAAGTAATTCTTCATCTACTTGGTCAGCTATCGTTACCCACAGTACCTCACAGTCAGCGACAGCTGCGAGCAATTTTTCACGTGGAATCACAATTTCTTCCTCATCCCATTGTGAGATTTCATAAAACTCCTGTAGCAGTTCAACAATATGTGTAGGAAACTTACGTGTTATAAATAATTTCTTTTTCATGCTCCAAACACCCCTCTACTCAATTCCCTAATTCGCCTATAGCGTAACACTTAAAACAAGCATTTTCTAGGGTTTTGTAATCTTCCTCTTTCTATAAAATTTGCTATTAGCTAATTCAGCAGCCTCTTAGTTGATTTATCCATAAAATAAGACCTTTTATCCTAATTCACATACTAAAAAACTATGCATAGATAGTATGCATAGCTATATTTCTTTTAAAACTCTCTTATTGTTGTATTTAAGCGATTAGCCACCTTCGCTAATTCTTCCGAAGATTCACCAATCGATTCAATAATAGTAGCTAATTCAGATACTTGATTATCGACTTTTTGGAAATTTGAGATCGAAACTTCTACAGAACCCGAAATCGCATCAAAAGCTTTTAGAGATTCAGCATTACGTTCGATACTACTATTTACAAGTTCCTGTATGTTCTGAATTGCTTGTACAACTTGTGTTGTGATACCATTTGACGTCATGATTAACTCAGCAATCTGTTCAACAGAGCTTTTCGTTTGATCCGCAAGCTTGCGTACTTCGTTTGCAACAACTGCAAAGCCTTTACCATGCTCACCGGCACGTGCCGCCTCAATTGCAGAGTTTAACGCAAGTAAATTTGTTTGCCCAGAAATACTTTTCACAATTTCTACAACGGCATTTATTTTCGAAGAGGATGCATCTAATTGCTCCACCATATTTGCCATTTCAACGGTCTTATGATGAATCTTCCCTGTTTGTTCATTAATAGATATTATTTTAGTATAGCCTTCATTAGACACTTTTTGCATTGATTCTGCTTCATACATACTTTCCTTCAAAGAAGCGTTGACACGCTTTGCGCTATATACAAGTTCTGTTACTGTTTCAGTTGTAGTTTGTGATTGAACCTCTAATTGTGTAGAAATTCCGCCTATAACATCCTTTACATGGTCCCTAACATTATTACGTTGTGTTTCAATTAGTATACTTGCATAGCTATCATATTCTTCTAAAACGATTTGTTGTTCAAAATTACATATTTTACTGATAGCATCACAAAACTTCTCTTCTTCGCCCTTTGGTAATCGTAGTTCATAGACTATTTTGCGAAGTGATTTCTCAAGTATTTGAAATGCAGCTAAATACCATTTCGGATATAAATTAATCTTTACATGCATTTTTGCCACACGTCTTCGCTTCTCTAAAAAGGCTTCATCTATTCGTCCCTCAAACATTTCAATAATATGGTGACGTAATGTCTGACGTAAACGTTCGCTGGAGCTATGTGATTGAATGACCTTTTGTAAGGCAGGAACACTTTCTATTGCATGATAAAATGCCGCTACAACTTCTACTACATTTCTTTCTACATATGGTTTTAAACTATTAATCAGCTGAAGATCATGCACACTTAACCCTACAAGATTTAATTGTAGTAAACGGTCTGGATCTTCTATAAAAATACCGATTGTTGTTTCATTGCTTATTTCAATTGTATTTTTCTTAGATCTATTGATAAGTTGAAACATTTTCTCCACCTCATATATTTAATCATATATCTTAATAAGTCTATATTCCTACTTTTTATAAAAAAACAACAAATAATTAGACACTTTATGTATCAATTATAATCTCAAAACATCTAAATGAACAATATGTAGGTAAATGTTGTCTAATATTATTATAATCCGCTATTAATTTATGCTTTATCATGATTCTTTATACTCATTTTCTCTCAATTTATCGAAAAAATGGATATATGATTCAATAATCTTAACGCAAAAAAAGCCACTGCTTCTTGAAGAAGATGTAATGCACCCCAAAAGTTA
>NZ_DJAU01000052.1:0-9039 GCF_002429725.1 Lysinibacillus sp. UBA5994
TTGATGTCCAAAATTGTGTTTTATTCACTAGCAAAACTAGCTACTTAAAACTTTATTGATTACGTTTTGCTTGTTCAGTTTTCAAGGTTCATTTTATTTAAGTCGTTTTCAGCGACTTTATTATCTTATCTCATTCCCAACTAAAAGTCAACAACTTTTCAAAACTTTATTTTCAAGCGTTCCTTCTTGTTAAGGACAAGTAATAATATATAATATAGCATTTTAAAAATCAAGCATTTTTCTTAAAAAATTAAAAATCTTTTTAATATCTATTACAAACAATAGAATTCCTGCTAATACAATCAATCCACCGATGATTTGTGTCATGATTAAATACTCTTTAAATATCACCAAAGCTAAAAGAGCAGCTCCTACAGGCTCAAATAATATAGCAATTGAAACAACATTCGTACTAACATATTTAATTGACCAATTAAACAAAGTATGACCAAGTAAATTTGGTATTAACGCTAATAAGATAAACCATAACCAATCCATCGAAGAATATGGACCAAAAGATTCCCCTTTAACCATTACATATATAAATAAAGTGATGGTACTTACAACATATACAACCATTGTATAGGTTACAAGTGATAATCTCTTACGTACATCCTGTCCTAATAGAAAATAAGCTGTCGCTAGTGCACAAGCAACGAGCGCCAGTACATCTCCATATAAGGCTGTTCCACTTACTTTAAAATCGCCCCAACTAATTAAAATACTTCCTATTATTGCAATTGATCCTGCTACGATTGTTTTCACCGTAATTTTCTCTTTAAAGAAAAAGTAAGTGCCCACAAACGCAAACAAAGGTTGTAGTGTTACTAAAACTGTTGAACTTGCTACTGAAGTATAGTTGAGTGATTCAAACCATAATATAAAATGAAAAGCTAAAAAAATCCCTGCAACTGAAGAAAATAGCCAATCACGTCTTTTTAAAGTCGTTAACTCCTTTGTATATCCCCTTAAAAACCATGGCGCCATGATTAAAACGGAAAATAGCATGCGATAAAATGCTATAATCCCCGCTTCCGCCGATGCTAATTTCACAAAAATAGCTGACATCGATACTGAAATTACACCAATCACAATCGGGATGTATGGATGGATTTTTGGCTGCTCCAAAAAACCCCACCTTCCTAAAAAAATACTTATATGTCCTTACTTCATGTTGTACAATACAAAAAAGTGATGCACATATAATAATGACAGTTTGCATATCTCTTAGCAATACGAAATATCAATGGAGGGTTGTGTATGGAAACATTATTCGAAAATATGATTACATATGAAGTTGGCATAAAATTAGTTATTGCAGCCACATTAAGTTTAGTAATCGGTATCGAAAGGGAATTAAAGAAAAAACCAGTTGGATTAAAAACAAGTTTAGTTATTGCTACTTTCAGCTGCTTATTAACGATTATCTCCATTGAAACTGCCTACTCAACCCCCGCTAGAGAAGATATTAATATTACGATGGACCCTCTTCGTTTAGCCGCACAAATTGTTAGTGGAATTGGCTTTCTTGGTGCAGGAGTCATTCTAAGACGCGGGAATGACAGCATTACGGGTTTAACAACCGCTGCTATGATTTGGGGAGCCGCTGGTATTGGTATTGCGGTTGGTGCAGGTTTTTACATGGATGCAACACTAGCTGTTGTGATCATTGTTTTTGGAATTGAAGTACTATCACCTTTTCTTATGAAAATCGGACCAAAGCGAATTCGTATGCGGGAAATTTTATTAAAAGTCCAAATTGATGATGACAACCATACAGAATCATTTCTATTATTTTTAAAGGACAACAACATTATCATTGAAAATATACGCATTAAAGATGTGCACTTAAAAAACGATAGTGTTTTACATGAGTTAGATTTACGTCTTTCCTTAATCGTCTCGGATAATTTGTTGTCATTTTATCGTTCATTACGAGCACTATCTTATATAGAAAAAATCGAAATGGAAATTTTAAACTAGTTGGAGGATTTTTTATGGCAGAACTATTAAAACTACTAAAAGACGGTAACAAACCCTCTCTAATGGCTGCATGTGTAAATGCATTTTTAGGAATTATTAAAGGAATCGCCTTTTTCTTTACAGGTAACGTTGCGATGTTTGCAGAAATGATGCACTCTCTAGGCGATGCAGCAAACCAATTATTTGTGTATATAGGGTCAGCACTCTCTAAAAAGGCACCTACAAAACAATTTCCCGGTGGCTTTGGTCGTATTGTCAATTTAGTATGCCTTTTCGCCGTAATAATTGTAGCTATCCTTTCTTATGAAACAATAAAAGAAGGTTGGCATCATTTTATTCATCCCACAGGAGAGTCTAGCGGGATATTGATTGCCCTAGGAGTATTATTCATCGGGATTGTTTTAGAAGGGACAGTGCTAGCTAAAGCGGCTGCAGAAGTGCTACATGAATCAGGTCAAGAAAAAGCAGGTATCGCATCTATTCCGAAAGCATTCACATACTTGAATAGAGCAAAACCGGCAACAAAATTAGTTTTTATGGAAGATTTAGTTGCTACTGGAGGCAACTTCTTAGCCTTTGCTGCTATTTTAATTGCTTATTTTACAGGTTGGGGTCGAATAGAAGGACTAGTTTCGATGATAATTGGGGTCATGATGTTTTATGTTGTAGGTAAGGTATTCCTTGATAACGCACGTGGTGTCATTGGTGAAACTGATGAAGAGATGTTAAACCATATCGCTCACCTCGTAATGGATGATCCAAATATCAAAGATATTGTGCGTCTTGAAGTGATTAAAGAAGGTGAGTTTTTACATGTAGAATTAGTGGCTGAAGCTGATCCGCTTTTATCGTTAGCCTTTTTAGATGATGTTCGGGATCATTTAACAGAGGTAATCCTAAGCCAAAAAGGAGTATCTAAAGTAGCTATATTATTCGACGAAGATGATGGGAAAACAAGCTGGATACACGTTGGTGAAAAACCAAACAACTCCATTTAATACTTTATAAAAACAAATAGCCAATTGCCGTATTTCAGGCAGTTGGCTATTTGTTAGACTAATTTTAAATTAGGAATATCCTCATAACCTACATAAACATGGTTTGTAATCATAAAAGTAAGTAATTTATTACAAGCAATCATTTGTCTTTTACCATTCTGCTGAATAACGATTTTTGAAAATAGTAAGGAGGCTTGACGATTAGCTAATGCATATTCTTCTGCATTGAGAATATTTCTGCCATCCACATGACAACCCAACACGAAATTTCCTAAAAAAGAATCCTTTAATACATTCGGATGCATGGATTGGTAATGTACTTCAGCAATTGAATCTTCTATATTCATAAATTGATGGGCTACCAAATAATGTTTTAAAGCACCTTTTAAATCAATTGCAATAGCTGTATCTGCTAAAATTGTTCGATAATAAACGGGAACAATCTCAGCACCCCCCAAATACGGCTTAACTTCTACAACAATTTCTCCAGAAGGACGAACAAATAATTGTACAATTGCTTTATTTACACCATCCGAAAAAATAACATTCGTTCGCCCAAAACGCACGCTTTTAAAAAATATACTTTGATCTACAATGTATCCAGTGATAATTTTATCATTTTCAATTTGCAATGATTTCGCTTCAATCCCCAATACCTCTACACAATTTTGCATTTTATAAACATGTTGCTGAAATGGCATTTCTATACAACTTAATGTAACAATACGATCCTGTAGCAATTGTTTCAACATTTGATCCCTCTCCTCTTTGTTTAATATTGTAATTATTTTAGTAAAGGTGGCTGAACAACTTCTGAACATTGACACACGAATTGACTGATTACGACAAAAAACTATCCTTTTCTGTCATTCCATAAATCACCTTATAGTAAAACAATCTACAATATAGGTTGAATGACTCAGCTAAGAACATGACTTTCCTCACTTAAAATAAAGAAAAATACATTTATATTCCTTCTATTATGTATCTATTTTATTATATTGCAGGACTAAAGAAACTTCTACGACAAAATTCTACATTAATCGTTAATTTTTCTTAACCTTGCAATAAAAAAAGTATGAGGCTATAAGCATAGCCTCATACTTAAAGTATTAAAGAGAATTTCGTAAAATGGTTCTTACATCTTCCTCTTGCAATCGATTAAAGTTGCCAAAAGGGCCATTTTGCATAGCATGATCTACAATTTGCTGGAATTTCGAATCATCAATATCGTAATCTGCCAAACGACTAGGTGCCCCTAATGATGTCCAAAATGCAGATAAACGATCAATCCCCTCATAAGCAACCTCTTCTACTGTTTTGCCTGTTGCCTCGACTCCAAACACACGTGTTGCTATACCTGCAAAACGCTCAGGATTTACTGGTACATTTAAACGCATCCAATGCGGTTGAAGAATGGCTAAACCACCTGCATGTGGAATGTCATATACAGCAGATACTGCATGTTCAATATTATGAGATGCCCAATCCCCTCGTGAACCAATTGATAGGAACCCATTTAAACCAATTGTCCCTGCTAATAGAATAGTTTCGCGTAACTTCGTATTTTCTAGGTCCTCTAATAATTTTGGAGCTGTCGTAATAACCGTTCGCAATACCCCTTCACACATTTCATCTGTGATAGGAGTATTCGTTGTATTGTGGAAATATTGCTCAAATACATGCGACATCATATCCACTATTCCATACACAGTGTGATTTTTAGGTACAGTCACTGTATATGCAGGGTTTAGTATCGAAAATTTCGGGAAGGCTGCTGGACTACCCCAACTTAGTTTTTCTTCTGTAGCAGCATTCGTTATCACAGATCCAGCATTCATTTCTGAGCCTGTAGCAGCAAGTGTTAATACCGTACCTAGTGGTATAGCTTGTTCTACAAACACTTTACGTTTCACGATATCCCAAGCATCGCCATCATACTTAGCGCCAGCAACAATTAATTTAGAACAATCGATTACTGAACCACCACCCACAGCAAGAACTAAGTCAATTCCTTCAGTTTTGCATATCTCAATACCTCGTCTAGCTGTTTCTACTCGTGGATTTGGCTCTACACCACCTAATTCAAATACGGTTTTATCCGCCTGTTGTAATTTTTCTATAACAGCATCGTATACACCATTCGATTTAATACTTCCGCCACCATATACAACTAATACCTTGTTTCCAAATTGCTCTAATTCTTTCGGCAATTTTTCAAGTGCATCCTCACCAAAATGTAGTTTCACTGGGTTAAAAAAAGTAAATGAATCCATCTAATTCGCCCCTTTCTAGTTGGATTTTCTCATAATTACGCTAGAGAAAGCAAAGATTAAACGCTGTCAACACTTTGCTATTTCGAAAGCGTTTTTTCAAACTGTTCAGATTTTGTTCAGACAATAGTTGTATAGTACTACTCATTACATAAAATAAAAGGAATTTTTGCACATGCTTATTATTGTAATTGTTGTCGTAACCATAATTTTGAGCTTTTTTCTGCTAAGATTTTTTAAAATCAAAAAAATAAGGAACGAAAAAAAGATGCTATTAGAGCAGCGCCTAGACCACCTTCTTCAATCAAATAAAAACGAAAAAAATGAGTCATCCCAATAATATAGGAATGACTCATTATCTTCTTTTTACTTAAACCCAACCACGGAAGCGAGAAGCTTCTGCAGTACGGCGAACACCTACCATGTAAGCTGCTAAGCGCATGTTGATGTTACGTGTTGTTGCTGTTGTATATACATTATCAAATGCTTCGACCATTTTTTTGTATAGACGTTCTTCCACTTCTTCTTCTGTCCAATAATAACCTTGGTTATTTTGCACCCATTCAAAGTAAGAAACTGTAACTCCACCTGCAGAGGCTAATACGTCTGGTACAAGTAAAATGCCACGCTCTGTTAAGATTTTAGTTGCTTCAGCTGTTGTTGGACCATTTGCTGCTTCTACTACGATATTTGCTTTCACATTATGTGCATTGTCAGCAGTAATTTGATTTTCAATAGCAGCTGGTACTAAAATATCACAATCAAGCTCTAACAATTCTTTGTTTGAAATTGTGTTTTCAAATAAAGTAGTTACTGTTCCGAAGCTATCGCGACGATCTAATAAATAGTCGATATCTAAACCTTCAGGATCATGAAGTGCACCATAAGCATCTGAAATACCGATTACTTTCGCACCTAAATCATGCATGAATTTTGCAAGGAAGCTTCCTGCGTTACCAAATCCTTGAATAACAACACGAGCACCTTTAATATCAATACCACGTTTTTTTGCTGCTTCTTCGATTACGATTGTAACACCTTGTGCAGTCGCACGGTCACGACCTTGAGACCCACCAAGTACTAGTGGCTTACCAGTGATGAAGCCAGGAGAGTTGAACTCATCCATTCGGCTATATTCATCCATCATCCATGCCATAATTTGTGCATTTGTAAATACGTCTGGCGCAGGAATATCTTTTGTTGGTCCTACGATTTGACTTACCGCACGAACATAGCCACGGCTTAAACGTTCGATTTCGCCCATTGACATTTGACGAGGATCACAAATGACACCGCCTTTACCACCGCCGTACGGTAGATCGACAATACCACATTTCAATGTCATCCACATTGAAAGCGCTTTAACTTCCTCCTCAGACACTTGTGGGTGGAAACGAACCCCACCTTTAGTTGGTCCTACAGCATCATTATGTTGTGCACGGTAACCAGTAAATACTTTTGTTGTACCATCATCCATTTTCACTGGGATACGTACTTGTAGCATGCGAAGCGGTTCTTTTAGTAATTCATACATTGCTTCATCATAGCCAAGTTTATTTAGAGCATCTTGAATGACATCTTGTGTTGATGTGAAAAGATTTAAGTTTTCAGACATTATTAAATCGCCTCTTTGTTTTTTTTAATGATAGTTATCGGCATCATTGTAACATACTTCCGAATTAAAATGTGAACATTTTGTTAAAGTTTAAATACTTTTTCAATTTGTTCGATTGACCAATCTAAATCCTCTTGAGAAATAACCAGTGGTGGGGCAAAACGAATTACTGTATCATGTGTTTCTTTACATAATAGACCTAATTCTTTAAGTTTTTCACAGTATGGACGAGCTGCTTCTGTTAGCTCCATACCGATAAATAAACCACGACCACGTACTTCCTTAATAACTGGGTTGTTAATTTCTTTTAATTTACCTTTGAAGTATTCGCCAAGTTCGTGTGAACGCTCTGCTAATTTTTCATCTAATAATACTTTAATAGATGCAATTGAAACTGCACAAGCTAAAGGATTACCGCCAAAAGTTGAACCATGTGAACCCGGGTTGAATACACCTAAAATACTACGGTTTGCAGCCACACAAGAAATTGGGAATACGCCGCCACCTAGAGCTTTACCCAAGATATACATATCTGGTTCTACTTCTTCCCAATCACAAGCAAACATTTTACCTGTACGTGCTAAACCAGCTTGAATTTCGTCAGCAATGAAAAGTACATTGTTTTCACGGCAAAGTTCACGAGCTGCTTTTAAGAAGCCTTCTGTTGGAATGACGATACCCGCTTCACCTTGAATTGGCTCAATTAAAAATGCAGCAGTGTTTGGTGTAATAGCCGCTTTTAAAGCTTCAAGATTACCATAATCTACTAATTTAACATTTGGTAGCATTGGACCAAAACCACGACGGTATTCTTCATCAGAAGATAAAGATACAGCTAGCATTGTACGACCATGGAAGTTACCATTACATGCAATAACTTCAGCTTTACCCTCTTCTACGCCTTTTACATCATATGCCCAACGACGAGCTGCTTTAAACGCAGTTTCTACTGCTTCAGCACCAGTATTCATTGGTAATACCATTTCTTTATTTGTTAATTTCCCTACTAGCTCATACCATTCACCAAGGTTTTCACTGTAAAAAGCACGTGAAGTTAACGTTACTTTATCAGCTTGCTCTTTTAAAGCAGCGATAATTTTTGGGTGACGGTGTCCTTGGTTTACTGCTGAATAAGCAGATAACATATCTAAATATTTGTTACCTTCTGGATCTTTAACCCAAGCACCCTCAGCCTCTGAAATAACGATTGGCAGTGGATGATAGTTTGCTGCACCAAAATTTTGTGTTTGTTCAATAACTTGTTGAGTTTTTGTCATATCCTATTCTCTCCTTACTAATCATGTTGAAAAACTTTATAAAAGAAAGGGACTATGTATCACTATAAGTAGAATGATTAAGAATATAGCAACAATTCAAACGGTAAATTTGCTAACTTCTCCAAGGTAAACTACGTCATGAAAGTCTACGGTTTTAGCCAGGGTAGCGTTACCTGGAGAAGTGTCACAAATTCATTCAAAATGCCTCAATTTCTACCTACTTTGAACAGCCCTCACGTCAATGTGAAAATTAAAGCATTTCTGAAGTTGTTTTTGCTTGCATATGCAGTTGTAGGTAGTCTGGGCCACCTGCTTTTGAATCTGTACCTGACATGTTGAAGCCACCAAATGGTTGGTAACCTACGATAGCACCTGTACAGCCACGGTTGAAGTAAAGGTTTCCAACATGGAATTCTTCACGTGCTTTTTCTAGGTTCATACGGTTTGTTGTGATAACAGCGCCTGTTAAACCGTATTCTGTATCGTTTGCAATTTCAATCGCATGGTCGAAATCTTTTGCTTTTGCAATGGCTACCACTGGTCCGAAGATTTCTTCCTTCATAATACGAGCAGAAGGATCTACGTCCGCGAATACAGTTGGTTGTACGAAGTAGCCGACTGAATCATCTGCTGTACCACCAGCTACTAAACGACCTTCGCCTTTACCGATTTCGATGTACTCTGTAATTTTATTGAATGCTGCTTGGTCAATTACTGTTGCCATGAAGTTGCTGTAATCAGTTGGGTCACCCACTGTTAAAGCGTTTGTTAACTCTTCTACGCGATTTACCACTTGCTCATACACATCTTCTACGATGACAGCACGAGAACATGCTGAACATTTTTGACCTGAGAAACCAAATGCTGATTTCACGATGGATTGTGCAGCTAAT
>NZ_DJAU01000030.1:0-68826 GCF_002429725.1 Lysinibacillus sp. UBA5994
AACTTTTGGGGTTCACTACAAGAAGCGTGACTTATTGTTTACATGAAAATGATAACGCAAAGAACTGCGGCTAAAACTAAACGATAAATGGCAAAAGGCATTAATTTTACCTTTGAAATAAGCGCTAAGAAAAACTTAATGGACAATAATGCAAAGACGAACGAACTAATGAATCCTACAGCATAAAAGCCAAAATAGTCCATTGATAAAGTATCCCAGTTTTTCAAAACGGATACGAGGCTAGCTCCTGCCATGATTGGCACAGCCATAATGAATGTAAAATCGGCTGCAACACGGTGACTCATACCAAATAGTACCCCACCCGAAATCGTTGCACCTGAACGAGAAAAACCTGGCCATAGTGATAGGCATTGTACAAGTCCTACCTTAAATGCTAAACCATAAGAAATCTTATCTAAAGAATCAACTTTTGGTTTTCTCGGTGCCAACTTATCTGCAGCAATCATCAGAATTGCTCCTGCCACTAGTGCATAAACAACATGCTCTACTTTAAAAAGATGATCGTCAATAAAATCCTTGAATGCAAAACCTAAGACAACTGCTGGTAGCATACCAACAATAACATGCAATAAGTTAAAGCGGCCATTTATGGACTTAGCTTGACCTTCAATTTTATATAAACCAACTAAGCTTAGCATACGTTTCCACATAACTACGATAACCGCTAATATGGAACCAAGTTGTACAACAATTTTAAATGTGTTGGCAGGATATTTCCCTAAAAACTCCTCAGTCTTTAACCACATATCATCCACGATAATCATATGTCCCGTAGAAGATACTGGTGCAAATTCTGTCATACCCTCGACAAAGCCTAATATTAATGCTTTTAATAACTCTATAATTTCCACCATGTCACCTTACCTTTTTTAATCAAATACCCACTTATTATAAAATACTACGTTTTTATATACTACTGCCTTTTCACCTAAGAAGCCGATTGTTAGATTATCACATACTATTTAAATGTTATATCTACTACCCAAAGCTCTGATCTACTGCCAATTCGCATCGGTGGGCCCCAGAAGCCATAGCCTGATGAAACAAGTGTATGCATCTGTTCCTTCAACTTATAACCATAATCCAGTTCAAATACACGAGCTGTTATATACTGATTCGGCCACAGCTGTCCCTTGTGTGTATGACCAGACATATGTAAATCAACGCCCATTTGGGAAGGCGTGTTTAAATCGTCAGGTGTATGATTCATTACAAGCCATGGTAAATTAGCAGAAGGCTTTAGCACCTTAAGTGGTTTTCTTTCTTTATTCGTTCTGTCCTCTTGCCCTGTTAATATAAACGCATCTTCTACAAGAATTGTTTCATCTAGGAGCATTTTCACATTGGCATTTTCCATTTCCTTAATAAATTCAGGAATTTTTTTGCCATAATATTCATGGTTACCTAATATACCATATGTTCCATATGTAGATGTTAATTGTTTCATGACATCTGCCATACCCTCTTGAACAAACCATTTAGGGTCATCGTCCACAATATCCCCAGCTAACAACACAATATCTGGTTGTGCTTCATTAGCTAAGCTGACAAAACGTTGTAAATGTCGTTTATGTGATAAAACACCTAAGTGAAAATCAGATGCTACAACTGCTCTTAGTGTGTTTAAGTCACTATCTTGTTTATCAACAGTTATTTCTAAATGACGAACAACTGGAGAGTAGGCTAAATAGGAGCCAATGATACTTAACAAGAATAGGATTGCTACTGCTATACTACCTATTATTTGCACGTTTTTAAAAGGTGTAAGCCAAATAATGCATTGTGCAACTAGACATAGCAATAAGCCATATTCAAAGATAAACATCCAATAATTACCGATTACAGAAAACACTCGTAATGACTCGTGTAATCTTCCGATTATAATACTAAAAGCAACCATATATAGCACGATCCAAAATAATACTGGAAAACGAAACCACCCCATTGCTACAAGCCACTGCTTTACTCCCCACCCTAAATAGAAAGTCAAAGCACTATAAATACTAATTAAAAGAACAGCGCCGATTACTTTTGGCATAACCAAGTCCTCTACTTTCTTTCTATAATTTAATTGATTATACCATTATACTTATCAATCATATTGCTTAAAGCACTTGAATAATCTTCTAAAGAAAGTAGGAACTTGTCCCTTTATTCTATGACAAATTTAAGTTTACCTTTTCATTTCATTCGTTACTCTCGTTTTACATGACATTTCACTGTATATAGATGACATTTTCGTCATTTACATACTAAACGCTACTTTTATTTTCACATTCCTTCCAGTAACATAGTAGATGAACGAGCAAATTCGCGTATTTACGAAGAAAAAGGGGTGCTATTTCAAATGACACGTTATAAATTTGAAACAACGGAGCATGAATTATTTCGCAAAACCTTTCGTAAGTTTTTAGCTGAAGAAGCTGAACCGCATTATGCACAGTGGGAAAAGGATCATCTTATTCCGCTTTCTTTTTGGCGTAAGCTTGGCGATATGGGCTATCTTTGTCCACAAGTAGAAGAACAATATGGCGGGCTGGGCTTGGATTTCAGCTTTGGCGTCATCATACAAGAAGAACTTGAACGTATAGGCTCAAGTCTTATCGGGGTTGGCCTGCATAATGATATTGTTGTCCCATATATCGAAGCATATGGGACACACGAACAAAAATCTCGTTGGCTGCCAAAATGTGTTACAGGCGACTATATAACAGCTATTGCAATGACGGAGCCAGGTACAGGATCAGACTTGGCTAATATCAAAACGTCAGCCATTCGCGATGGGGACCATTATATTGTAAATGGTCAAAAAACCTTTATAACAAATGGCATCCATACAAACTTAGCGGTTGTCGCAGTAAAAACAAATCCTCAGGCTGAGAAAAAACATCGTGGCATTAGCCTACTTGTTATTGACGAGGGCACACCTGGCTTTACAAAAGGAAGACAGCTCGAAAAAGTTGGTATGCATGCCCAAGATACAGCTGAACTCTATTTTGAAGATTGTCGAGTGCCTGTTCAAAATCTACTTGGCGAAGAAGGCAAGGGCTTTCATTATATGATGGAAAAACTGCAGCAAGAGCGATTAGCAGTAGCGATTGCCGCACAAACAGCCGCTGAGGATATGCTTACACTAACGCTGGACTATGTGAAATCACGTCAGGCTTTTGGCAAAACAATTGGTGACTTCCAAAATACACAATTTAAAATAGCTGAAATGGCTACTAAAATCGAGCTTGGTAAATCCTTTTTAGAATCATTGATTGAAGAGCATATTGCAGGCAATGATGTTGTGACAAAAGTTTCTATGGCAAAATACTGGATTACCGAAAATGCACGTGACCTTGCTACGCAATGTATGCAATTGCATGGTGGCTATGGCTATATGGAGGAATATAAGATTGCTAGAAGATATAGAGATATACCTGTTATGTCGATCTATGCTGGTACTAATGAAGTCATGAAGGTTATTATCGCCAAAAATTTAGGCCTATAATAAAAAAGGCGGCAGAAGTTTGCCGCCTTTTTACCATTAAACTGCTGGAATTCGAACGATTACTTTAAATAAATCGCCATCTACATCAATGCTCATTCTTGCTCCATGTAAATCGACAATGGATTGTGCAATGGCTAATCCAAGCCCTGAGCCCTCTGTATGACGTGAGGCATCTGCACGTTTAAAGCGTTCAAATAATTCCTCAGCATCTTCACTAATTTCATACTTTGCTACATTTTTCACCGTAAATTCAGCATCGCCATCTGCCGTACGCTTAAATGTCACATAAACACGCGTTCCCTCTAGCGCATACTTCAAAACATTGACAATTAAATTATCAATAAGTCTCCACCATTTTTGACCATCCACATATGCAAAGATTGGATCATGAGGCATGGTCATTCGTAAATCTAGTTGTGACTGTGTTAAATCCTCTTTATGCTCCCCTACAGCTTGTTGGATAAGCTGTGTTAAATCTACTCGACTGCGGTGAAGTTCAATATTACCACTAGCCATTTTCGATACTTCAAAAAGGTCTTCAATCAGCACTTTTAAACGTTCAGACTTTTTATCCAGTATATGAATGTATTGTTTCCGTTCTTCCTCTGTAATATTTGGTTTCTTCAGTAAATCGGTATACGTAATTATAGAGGTTAAAGGAGTACGTAAATCATGACTCACATTTGTAATCAGCTCTGTTTTTAACCGCTCACTTTTCGCCTGCTCATGCATGGACGTACGCACACCTTCTCGTAAATGATTGAGGTTTTCTGCATGACCTGAAAGCGGAGATTTACCTTTTACCTTTACATCACGATTTAAACGTCCTTCAGCCATATCCTTCGTATCTTTCATAATACGGTTTAAATAACCCATTCTTGATAGGAAAACAATCATAGCAGGAAATCCTATAAACATACAAATGCCAAGTACAAGGACTGGAAAAGCTCCGCCTCCTATCATGGTAGCAACAAGGCTACCACCTCCAAAGAAGGCTGCGGCTAGCATTACAATTGAATGTAATGCGATCGAACGATTAATAAATAAGTCAGTCAACGAATCCCCAAGTGACCATAAATAGCTCGATTTCACATTTTCCTCTAGCTTATTCAAAGTATTTACTCTTGTATACAACCAAATTAATTGCACGAAGAAAGCACTACCAATTACCATTAAAACAACTATTTTAAAGCCAATATCGAGTATAAAACGGACATAATTATAATTATAAACAGAATTATATTCAATAGATTCAAAAACAACTTGGGCTGAAATGAAATACATAAGGCTCGTTATTAACAAAAGAATAATTTGTACATCGATTTTATACTTTGTTAAAAGATCTTTTTCCTTCATACTCGTAACTATCTGTAATAAGTCTTTACGCCCCCTCCATACAAAGACGGCCATTAAAATACTTGTGAGCCAAATAAAGTAATGAGTATATTGATTGCGTTGAAACTGTTGAAATTGTTGATACCCTCCCTGTATAACATCTTCTGACATAGCTGCTTTTTTTGAAATAGCTATTACACCTGTATATTCAGCTGTTTCGTAAAGATCATCTACATTCACGTATGTTTCGGTATTGTAAAAAATATCTCTTAAATTCTCACTGATATTCCATGCATATAGCGGTTTTCGATCAGTATACTTAATTTTATAGGCACTACTTTCGGTAACATCACCTGCACGGTACGTTTTACCAGTTTCTGTATTGGTCAACTCATAAGACCAATAGTCATAGTTTTTTCCAAAGTTTTTGGATTCACCTTTTGCTGCTTTAATATATTTATCAATGAGGGCTTCCTTTTCAGCAAGAATCTTTTTTCTTACATGCTCATCATCTTCAAAATTTGCTGTAATATCTTTAATTTTATTATCACGTTCAGACACTAGCTTTGTCTTTAATTCTGTTGCATTGGCATCTATAGCTTCCTGAATGCGTTGTTCGTATTGTGCCTTAATGTTATCGATTTGCTGTCCTAATGTACCATAATAATTACGATGATCTTCTATTTCAGTTTGAGTAATCTCAATTTTATTTTTCAATTCCTCTGCATTTGGTACATTAATTACTAACGGTCCTAGTTCTGCCGTGAAATTATCGATTTCATGTTGGAAATTTTCCGAATCAAAATATGATTTACCAATATACTGATAGCCCACATTATAAAAAGTAAAGACTCCGAAAATTGTCCAGATTAAACACATTAATACGAGAAGAGATTTCCACTTTTTTATCATCCCTTTTTACACTCCTCTAAAAAATTCTTTCTAACAATTGTAAAACCTCTGAGGAGCGAGAATCGACGATTTGATAGGCATAAATTCCAAAATAGATAAGCCCAATAACACCTGCAATAAACCCAGCAATAGTCATATACTTCTCTAATTTATTTTTCCATTTTATAGCCAACGCCCCATACCACCTTTAGATAGCGTGGATTTTTCGGATCAGCTTCAATTTTCTCACGTATTTTCCGAATGTGAACAGCTACAATATTTTCAGCATTATAAGCTTCCTCATTCCAAACACGTTCATAAATTTCACGAATCGAAAACACACGCCCTGCATTTTTCATTAATAGTTCTGTAATTTTATATTCTATCGGGGTTAGTCGAACTGGTTCTCCTTCTAGTACAACCTCTTTTGCCTCTTCATCAAGAATAAGTCCGTCTATTTCCACTTTTGTAGCTCCCTCACTATACGTTCCTAGCTGAACATAACGGCGCAGCTGAGATTTTACACGTGCCAACAGCTCTAATGGATGAAATGGCTTTGTTACATAATCATCTGCTCCAACCGATAATCCATGAATCTTATCGCCATCCTCCGCCTTTGCACTCAGCATGATAATCGGAATATTACGCTCTTCCCTAATTTTAAAGGTTGCTGTAATTCCATCCATATTTGGCATCATGATATCTAAAATTATTAAATGTACTTCATTGTTCTCTAGCTTTTTTAATGCATCTAAGCCATCTGCTGCTTTAATGACATGATAGCCTTCATTTTTTAAATAGATTTCAATACCATCACGAATATCTTGATCGTCATCTGTAACAAGAACTGTTAATTTCGTCATGATATACACCTCGCTCTCAAATATAAGTGTATCTTTTAAATCTTAAAAACCAGCTATTATAAAAATGAAGAATTTCTTAAGGTTTTAGCTTTTTTCTCCCACCCAATGTTAAAACAACAATGCCACCTAAAAGCATCGCTACTCCAAGCCAGGAAACTATACTTAAGTGTTCTCCAATTAAAAACACACCAAGAATTGCAGCAGTCAATGGTTCTGCTAATGAAAGTGTTACAGCTGAGGATGAACTAATTTTTTGTAGTCCACTTAAAAACAGGAAATACGCTACGCTTGTACACATAATCCCCATAAATAACATTGTCCATAAGTTGTGCACATCTACTAACCAGGAAAATCCATCTTGTATAGAAAACGGCAGTAAAAACAAAGCGCAAATGGAGAATGTCATAGCAACTGCGGGTAATGCTTCTTCTTGTGCCATTAATTTTTTACTTATGCTTGTGTAAAATGCAAAGGACAAACCTGCACAAAGCGCTAATGTGAATCCGCCAACGTGAACAGACTCCTCTCCATTATTCATAAACAATAAAAGACATCCGATAATGGCCATCAATGTAGCAAGTCCCCATACTGCTGTGGGACGTGTTTTCCATACTAGCCACTCTAATACACCAGAAAACACTGGTGCACTACCAATAGTAGCAACAGTTCCAATGGCTATACCTGTTAGACGAATGGATGAGAAGAAAAGACCTTGGAAAAACGCAATACTAGCCGCAGCTAAAATTGTCCATTTCCATGACCACCTTAAAAAATTAATTTTCCTCATTATAATCGTAATAGCTAATAATAAACTGCCACCAATTGCAGAACGAATCGTGGCTACAGCTATTGGAGATACCCCTTCATCCAAATATGTCTGGGCAGTACCTGTCATTCCCCATAGAATAGCTGCTAGTAATACAAACAATGAATTTAACATTTTTCAGCTCATCCCCGCTTCACATCTTTCTCCATACTAATCATACATATTTATCCAAAATCAAACAATTATCATTTTTACTTTTCTTTTAATTCCAATAGTATGTTTTCTCATGAATGGACGTTATAATAAAAACAGTAAAAGGAGCGAATCGTATGTACAAATCAATTGAAGAGACAGCTATTGATCTTGGTATGCCTGAGGATCAAGTAATGCGTCTAATTTACGAAGGACGCATCCGTTCTGTTTACGATGGCCAACAAATTTTAATCAATAGTGGACAATTCAGCACTTATTTTAAACAATTGGAACGTATAAAAGAGGAAATTGAAATTTGGCGTGCTACTCCTATTCCAGAGGACATAGACGTCAAAGATGAAGACTAAAAGCCCACCATTCATACAATTGAACATTGTTGAATGGCGGGCCTTTTTTAAAGCTTTTATTAGATTGTCACAACAAATCCTGCTCTTTTCCCAATGATTTCAGCATAATCTTCTACCATGACACTCGCTGTTGGATACATCCCTGCTCCAGGACCGATTAATGTTAATGTACCAATATAGTTAGTCTCTAATGCCACCGCATTGAACACATCATCGACTGGATAAAGTGGATGCTCTTTATCAACTAGTTGAGGACCTACTTTTGCAATAATCTTACCGTCAGCTAGTTTTTCCACCTCAGCAACATGGCGGTAACGAAGACCCTTTTCACATGCTTCATGAACCTGTTCAGCAGAGATACTATCGATCCCAATTACCTCTACATCTGACCAGTCAGGCTGCTCACCAAAAGCTAAGGCACTTAATATCATTAATTTTTTAAATGCATCCTGCCCAGATATATCATTATATGGATCTGCTTCGGCATAACCTAAGCCTTGTGCCTCTTTTAAAGCTGTTTCGAACGACCAGCCCTGTGCACGCATTTTTGTTAAAATATAATTACATGTGCCATTTAAGACACCTTGTATACGACTTACATCATTTACAAGTAAGATATTTTTCATTGTTTTTATAACAGGTACGCCACCAGCGGTAGTAGCCTCATAGCCTACAAAAACGCCATTAGCTTTTGCAAGATCCTGCAACTCCAAGCCTCGTTTGGCAAACATCACTTTATTGGCAGTAATAACATGACATTTATGTTCCACCGCTCGCTTTAAATAACTGTATGCAGGTTCTTCGTTCACAATTGCTTCAAACACTACCTGCATACCTGGCTCTGCTAAGACTTCATCCATACTTGTTGTCATTAAATGTGCTGTGCCTGGGACACGTTCACGACTAGCATCTGTCACTAAAATCTTCGCTACCTCTAATTCAATACCTAATTTATTTTTTAGCTCTTCTCGTTTTTCATTTAAAATATGGTAAATCCCCTGACCTACCGTTCCAAATCCTAAAATCGCTGCCTTTATAGTTGCCATTCTTGTTATTCCCTCCAACTTACATTCCGCAGTTTCATTAAAGCTAATTTTCCATGGGGTTGTGTCATGACAATTTGACACCCACCGCAGTCTTTAGCCAACAACTCTCTTTGTATGAGTTTCGCTATTTCTATATGTGTTAGGACACACACAAATTCAAATAATTCAAAATTTAACTTAAAGAAAATTGTAACGCAAATACACGCTTTGCACAAGAAAAATCTTTCTAGGAAGGACATTTGTTTTCTCTAGATGTGCAAAAGAAATCGGTTTCATTCCCTTTATTATACGTTTTATTAATCAATCTATAAGATTTGAACAAATATTGACTATTTACATTTCAATATATGAATGTCTTTCTTCTATTATATATATGTATGCTCAGACACTCATAACAATCCCTTTAAAGAAAAAACTCATTCCCTGTAGCAGCAGAGAATGAGCTTAAAAATATGAGGGGGTTTTAACTTGCTTTTGAAAGCAATTGATAACGATATTGTGCTAAAGCTTGTTGAACAAGACTAATCTCTTCTTCTGTAAAATTTGGTATTGCATACGTACGTTCCACTAATTGAAATGTACCATACTTCAAGTAAAACTCTGTTGCAGGAAGTGAGATATGGCTCACACCGTACTGTTCATATGCCTCAAATACTTCCTTTACAGTAAAGTCCTTTTCAGTAAAAACATGTTCTTGAAATGCTGTATGACCAAATACTTCCTGCCATTTTCTTTCGACTGATGTAAGAAGGTGTTGAATGGATTTATTGTTGACAAATACATGCCCTTCATTTAGCTCATATATTAGATAGGATACAATGTTTTGCGCACTATAGATGTTACCCATTTTAAACACTCCTTTATCATCAGTTTTTGGGAAGAGTAATCACTGGCTAGGCAACTACTCTTCTATATATTCAAAAGTGGGGGAGCACTTATGAAAACATTTACCTTTTTTAAAAAAATTTTCGTACTGTTAACTTATTTCCTAGTATATAACATGGATTTAATAAAGTCAATAATACATATAAAATTACTTGGTATTATTTTTTATAAGGTTCTGATAATTAACGGGTGCAGTAATAGATTGATGTAGCAACGTTTAACGCATTACCAAATGAGGCTAATCGAATGAGAAAATACGTTAACGTCACAACATCTTACCATTTTCTTTAAACTTTAAGCTTCTACTGTTTGTTCAGTTGTTGTAGCCTGTGTAATGGCTTGATCTAAATCAGCAATAATATCCTCTACTGCCTCTAAACCGATGGATAAGCGAATGAGCGACTCGGTTACACCAGCTTGAACTAATTCGTCTGCTGATAGTTGCTGATGAGTAGTGGAAGCTGGATGAATAATTAATGACTTTGCATCACCTACATTTGCTACATGTGAAAATAATTTCACGCTATCAATAAGCTTTCGCCCAGCTTCTCGTCCACCCTTTATGCCAAATGTAAGCACTGAACCGAAGCCATTTCTTAAATATTTTTTTGCTAACTCATGTGTCGGAAAATCTTCTAGGCCATTATAATTTACATACTCCACAGATGGGTGGTTTTGTAAATACTCAGCCACTGCCAATGCATTTTCATTGTGTTTAGGGATGCGCAGATGAAGCGTTTCTAACCCTTGCAATAAATTAAAAGCAGCATCAGCACTTAATGTTGGACCAAAATCACGTAATAATTGTACACGTAGCTTTGTAGCAAAGGCAGCAGAAGCTGTATCAATTCCATAACGTAGACCATGGTAAGAGGCATCTGGTTCAGTAAAACCAGGGAATCGACCGCTAGTCCAATCAAACTTACCAGCGTCTACAACAACGCCCCCTAAAGTTGTACCATGACCTCCTATCCATTTAGTTGCTGAATGAACTACAACATCTGCGCCGTATTCAATAGGTGTAGAACCGTAAGGAGAAGCGAACGTGCTGTCAATAATTAATGGTAGACCATTATCATGTGCAATTTTAGCTACTGCCTCAATATCTAAAACCTTTAAACTTGGATTACCATAAACCTCTGCAAAGACAGCTTTTGTTTTATCAGTAATCGCTGCTTTGAAATTCTCTGGGTTTGTTTCATCTACAAAAATTGTTTTAATACCATAGTTTGGTAATGTGTTAGCAAATAAATTATACGTACCACCATATAAAGAACTAGCTGCTACTATCTCATCACCAGCTCCAGCTAGATTTAAAATGGAAAATGCGATAGCTGCTGCACCAGATGAAAGTGCTACTGCTGCTGTTCCACCTTCCAATAAAGCCACACGTTTTTCAAACACATCAACTGTTGGGTTGGTAATTCGTGTGTAAATGTTCCCTGCTTCCTCTAAGGCAAAAAGACGTTGCGCATGAGCAGTGTCTTTAAATACGAAAGCAGTTGAGCGATAGACTGGAACTGTGCGAGAACCCGTCACTGGGTCTGGCTCTTGACCACCATGCAACAGCAATGTTTCTGGTTTAAAATTTGTCATTGTGTACCTCCAAATGGTTATTTTTTTACGATGGTACCGGAGATGAGGAGGATTTTTCTGTAGAAAACAAAAACCCTCTTCAGCTAAGAAGAGGGTTGCGGTTGCAAGTTTTCCTCCCCTTATCTGCCAGATCCAAGTAAGAATCTGTAGGAATTAGCACCTTAGTAAGCTCATTGCTTACTGGTTGCCGGGCATCATAGGGCCTATCCCTCCGCCGCTCTTGATAAGAGTATGAGATTCAATTTCCATCGTTGTTACACAGTATAAACATAGAGTTTTTTTCTGTCAACATGTAAATTTTATTTTTTCCGAAACTTCTGTCTGCTCTTATACGTAATATGAACGCATACACTATTTTAGAAAAAATTTTGAGAGGAGTATTTTTATGGTAAAGGCCGTGATCATTTTTCTTATGATTGGCTATATAATAGGCTGTATTCACGGCTCTAAAGTGGCTCAATTTTTATCGGGGGTTGATTTAAAAAAGGCTGGCCACGGTAATGCTGGTGCCTCTAATGCTACTCTTTCCCTTGGCTGGAAGTATGGCGTTTTAGTAGCCCTCATCGATATAGGCAAAGGCGTTGTCGCTATTATAGGTGCACATTTTTATCTAGCGGACGCCATTCATTTAACAGAAGAACAAATTTGGCTGCTTACTTATATTATGGCTGCTGGGGTTATTTTAGGTCATAATTTCCCCTTCTACATGGGCTTCAACGGCGGGAAAGGAACGGCCTCCATCATTGGTATTTTACTTGCTGTTGATTGGAAGATTGGTTTATTTGCACTTATTTTATTTGTTATTTTATCCTTTGCAACAAATTATTTAATTGTAGGTGTTCTAGAATTTTATCTCGTGTTTTGTACAGCAACTTATTTATGGATTCCTGGCATTGGCCCAACCATTATAGCTCTTCTTCTTTTTGGCATAGCCATCATCCTGCACCTCGAAAATATTAAACGATTAGTCAATGGAACAGAGCCTAAAGTAACATCTGCCTTTAAGAAAAAGAAATAATATTTAATGGATATTTTTGTATTTTTTGTGACCGTATTTTTTCTCTTTATCTACTCATATTGCTGTAAAAAACACCATTTTCACATAGATTTTTTTCTACAATAAAATAGACATATTCTTATCTCAATAAAACATTATACAGGCCGATGTTATGGATAATAATCGTCATTTTTATCGTAGAAAGGATGAGAAAATATGTCTTCACCAAAGCAAGCAGCTACAAAACTTAATTTAAAGCCACTATGGATTGGCTTGGCATTCGCGTTACTAATCATTATTACCTTCTTACCTAACAATGGTGATTTACCTATAGCTGGGCAACGAGCTTTAGCCATTTTAGCTTTTGCAGTCATCCTTTGGGTTACAGAGGCCGTTTCATATCCTGTGAGCTCGGCCATGATCATTGCACTAGTAACTGTTTTACTAGGACTCGCTCCGTCAATGGATAATCCAACTACAGAGCTAGGAACAGCTAGCGCATTAAAATTATCTTTAAGTGGCTTTAGTAATTCTGCCGTTGCTTTAGTAGCAGCAGCTCTTTTTCTAGCGGCAGCAATGCAAATTACTAATCTACATAAACGACTTGCACTTTGGATTCTTTCACTGGTAGGAACGAAAACAAAAGCTATCGTATTTGGCGCTATTTTAGTGTCTATCGTCCTCGCATTTTTTGTACCTTCTGCTACAGCACGAGCTGGCGCGGTAGTACCGATATTGCTTGGAATGGTGGCAGCATTTGGTTTACCACGTGATAGTCGGCTTGCTGCCTTATTAGTTATTACTTCGGTACAAGCCGTTTCCATTTGGAATATTGGTATTAAAACTGCAGCAGCTCAAAATATGGTGGCTTTAAACTTTATCCAAGAGCAATTTAATGTGGATATTTCATGGGGTGCTTGGCTACTTTATGCAGCCCCCTTCTCAATTATTATGTCGATCTTTTTATTTTTCATTATGATTGCTTTAATTAAACCTGAGACTAGCAATATCGAAGGTGGTAAAGAGGTCATCAAAAAACAGCTTGCAGAGCTTGGCCCATTAAAGGCTCCTGAAATTCGTTTAATCATTACATCCGTAGTTTTACTATTTTTCTGGGCAACTGAAGGGAAGCTACATCCATTTGATACGACAACAGTCACAATTATTGCTATCGCGATTCTATTAATGCCTAAAATCGGTGTGTATTCATGGAAGGAAGTTGAGCCTCATATTCCATGGGGGACAATTATCGTCTTTGCGGTAGGCATTATGTTAGGAACCATTTTACTAAATACGCAAGGTGCTGCATGGTTATCAGATAAAGTTTTTGGTTCACTTGGGCTAGATACTATGCCTTTACTAGCAACCATCGCACTCGTAACTTTATTTAACATTTTGATTCATTTAGGTTTTGCAAGCGCAACTAGCTTAGCCTCAGCACTTATACCTGTGTTTATCGTTTTAGCCTCCACATTAACGGCTAATGTTGATCAAGTTGGTTTTGTTATTGTGCAACAATTCGTCATAAGCTTTGGCTTCCTGTTACCAATTAGTGCACCACAAAACATGCTTGCCTATGGTACAGGCTCCTTTACAACAAAGGATTTCTTGAAATCTGGAATTCCCTTAACCATTATCGGTTTCCTTCTCGTACTTTTGTTCTCTGCAACTTATTGGAAATGGATTGGATTATTATAGAACTTTCATTAAATTAAAACGTAAAAGCCTTGAAGAAACAGACTATCTGTCCTTCAAGGCTTTTAAGATAAGACTATTGTTTCGTAAAAGCAGGGTCCTTCATCGTACCGTTTTTCGCATAGTTAACGTGCCATGATAGTGCTTTTTCTAGGTCATGTGGTGTGTGATGTCCACCCGTTGCCTCATTGGCATCATTAAAGTACTGCCACAGCTGCTCCCTATAATCAGGATGTGCACAATTATCAATGATAAGTCCCACTCGTTCTTTTGGAGCAAGTCCTCGTAAATCTGCTACGCCCTGTTCAGTTACAATGACATCAACATCATGCTCCGTATGATCCACATGTGAGACCATTGGGACAATACTCGAAATATCTCCACCCTTAGCATAAGACTTTGTTACAAAAATTCCTAAACGTGCATTACGAGCAAAGTCACCAGACCCTCCGATACCATTCATCATCTTTGTACCAGAAACATGTGTGGAATTCACATTGCCGTAAATATCTAATTCCAATGCCGTATTCACTGAAATTAATCCGAGTCGACGAATAATTTCAGGCTGATTTGAAATTTCTTGAGGGCGCAACACTAATTTATCAGCATATTTTTCAAAATTCCCATAAACACGGTTTCCTACTTGCTCAGAAAGGGTAATAGAAGTAGCAGATGCAAAATTCACTTTCCCTGCATCCATTAATTCAAATACTGCATCTTGGAGAACTTCTGAATAAACTTCTAAGTTCTCAAACTCAGAGTCTTTAAAGCCTAGCAATACAGCATTTGCTACTGAACCTACCCCAGATTGAATCGGACGCAAACTTGTTGTTAAGCGACCTACTTTAATCTCTTCACGTAGGAAATTTAATAAGTGATTAGCCATAACATCTGTCTCTTCATCTGCAGGGACAATCGTTGATGGCGCATCTAATATATCCGAAATGACGATGCCTTTTACTTTATCTAAATCTAGTGGAATTCCAATTATACCAAGACGATCAGAGACATTCTGTAAAGGAATTGGATCACGTTTTCCTTGTTGTGCAGGTACATAAATATCATGTATACCTTCTAATGCATCAAGCTGTGCTACGTTTAATTCAATGATGACTTGGTCTGCTTCTTGCACAAAAATGGGAGAGTTACCAACTGAAGTTGTAGGAATTAATAAGCCTTCTTCTGTAATAGCAGCCGCTTCAATGATCGCAAAATCAATTGGTCCAATAATGCCTTGACGAACAAGCTCAGCATTATGGGAAAGATGGGCATCGACAAATGTGATATCACCGCTATTGATTTTATTACGAATGCCAGCATCTGCTTGGAAAGGACCGCGCTTACGTATGACCCCTGCTTCTGCTAAATATTGGTCTACCTCAGGTCCAAGTGATGCACCTGTAAAGACATCTACTTGAAAATCCTCTTTTTTTGCTTTCTCTACAAGTGCAAGAGGTACAACCTTTACATCACCAGCACGTGTGAATCCACTCATCCCTAATACCATGCCATCCTTAATCCAAGAAGCTGCTTCTTCCGCTGTTACAACCTTGCTTCGTAATTGTTCATGACGAAGCTTTTTCGCTAACTTTTCTTCCATTCCCTATTCCTCCATTCCACTTTATTTTTGTTCAACTTGCATATTTGGTTCCAGTAAATCTGTGACATCCGTCAGAGAATGTATCTTTATTCCAGGAGGATTTCATTACCTAATAGCTAATGCTGTCTAAACATTTGTGAATAAAGATCATGTAATTTTTTGGTAGCACAACCAAATAAACAGTCGCACCTATAATTTTATACTATTTAGAATATTTAATCTATATCAAATGAAATATTTTACTTTACGAGATAATTTCTACATTTATAAATTATTGATGTATAACTTTTTATCCCTCATTATTCGATTTTGCTAGAAAAGCGTGCTATGCTCAAAGTATAGAACAGACACAAAGGAGAGAGTTTTTAATGGTTAAAGAACTATTACGTAGCCATTCCTCGGTACGCATCTATGATGGAGAACCGATTTCAAAAGAAATCATTGAAGATTTAATTGGAACAGCACAAATGGCTGCAACATCCCATTTTGTGCAAGCCTATAGTGTAATCTGGGTAACAGATGCAGATAAAAAGGAAAAATTAGGTTTACTCTCTGGTAATCCACGTCAATATGAAACCTCTGGTGGGGCATTTGTTTTTTGCGTAGATTTCAAGCGACTTCAAATGGCTGGGAAACTAGAAGGAGTGGATATTGTAGCCGATTCTGCTGAAAATGTCCTTGTTGGTGTAGCAGATGTATCATTGTTTGCACAGAATTTTGTTATTGCCGCAGAGTCAATGGGTTATGGCATTTGCTATATTGGAGGTGTACGCAATAAACCTTCTGAAATCAGTGAATTATTCAATCTGCCTGACCATGTTTTCCCATTATTCGGGCTAACAATCGGCGTTCCTGCACGTCGCAATGAGGTAAAACCTCGTTTACCTGTATCTGCTGTATTACATGAAAATGAATACAATGTTGAAAAATATGAAGAACTTTTACCAGCCTACAACGAGGAAATGGAAATATATTATAACAGCCGTTCGTCTAACAGAAAAATTGATAACTGGACAAAACAGATGGCTGATTTTTTAATTGAACAACGACGTCCGCATATCAAAGAGTTTTTAGCAACTAAAGGGTTTAATTGGAAATAAATTAATGAAAATGGAGTTACTATCGTATGATAATAATTCCATTTTTTACATAAAAATATTACCTATATATATTCAATCTAGGGATATTGCCACAATTACTTCTATAAATCTAACCTTAAATTAAACGAAAAGACTCTTTCCTTTTCCAGCTATTCCATTCATATTAATAAATGATACCTATTAAAGAAAGGAGTTATAGAATCAATGTCCAATATCAATAAACATCTTGCTCGCACCTTAGAACAACAGCATAAGAGAAGTGTAAGAGGTTTATTCTTAAAAATTGAAGACTTAAATAATGAATGCACCCAATTAAGAAAAAGACTCGAGCCACATATTGATTTGAATGTATATAAAAAACCCATTGATTATGTCAATCAGTTCGTTTCTCACACTACTATACTCAATTTAAAATTCGTTACGAATACACAGAATTTAGAAGTAGTTGTCTTGCATGCTCTTTTATTATCCTATATTTTAGAAAACACTCAAAGCCATGCTTTTGAATATGAAGATAAATTGTTACAGGGGTATATACAAGAAATCTTTACACTAAATGATCATGCAAAAAGACTATTTATGAACCATAGAGAAAAGATGCTTACCTATGTTCAAGGGCAAGCTACATAAAAAAGACGATCTTCGTAATAACAAGATCGTCTTTTGTTCTTTTATTGTAGTCCTCTAATTATAAGAGAGCGAACTGGTAGGAACTGCTCTCCTGTATCTCCATAAGTGAGTATTACCTCATCACCCTCCTGTAAATAAATTGCTAAAGGTTCTGTTTCGGCACTCACTAAATAATTTTCACCATTGTTTAATAAGAAAGATACAGTTGTAAAATCGCCTAGACGTTCTTTATAAACACGTAATACCTTACCACTTATTTGTTTTTCCTCAGCACTTGAGCTACCATCTACAGTATTTCCTCCTCGACTTAAGGCTGTTTTATATAATTTCAACGCCTCCTTAGGAGTAGTAGCGTAAACGGAAATTTCAGGATTGGCTGCAGAAACAATAAAATAGTTTTGTAAGAAACCATTGGAATCTAGCACCGCTGTCAGCCAGCTCGCTTCTCCATAAAAGTTATACAACACTGGCATTTCGCCATTCCACTTTTTCTCAATAAATTTCTTCTCTATTATTTGTAAATTACCTTGTGAATCCATATAACTTGAGTCTTGATTCCCTGTATAGTATGTTGCATCCCCTGTTCGTGCGTTTGTTAGTGAATAGCCTAACATTGAATCTACACCTTCTTTAGGACTTGTAAAATCTGTAAAGTAATACATATCACCCTTCTCATCGAAAATCGGGCTAACATTCGATTCTGTTCCTTCATCAGAAGGAATCTTTACATCCTTTTTACCAAACATACTATTCCAAAAACCATGTACATAATTACCGAAATAACTGTTTTGTAAACTTACTGTCTCTGGTGATACAGCACCATCAATAAATTCGGGTATTTGATCCAGTTTAATGACCTCTGATTTCCCCGTCAGCGCATCAACCAAGACAATTCCTTTTACATCAAAGCCATTACGCGCAGAAATAAATTCCCCATATGAGCGAATATAGTAGGGCTTTCCTTCATCATCTACTTCCAGCTGTACGTCACCATAAAAAATAAGGAATGGGTGTTGTAAACGAATATGACGTTCTAAATTAGCATTTAAATATGCGGAAGGTACATATTTCATTTCCTCTTTTATAAATTTAGGATTATCCGCAGAATCTGTAGCACTCATTATGAAGTAACCAGGTGTTGTACCACCGTTCATCCATTTAAAGAATCCAGAAAATTCAACTGGTGCGATATAAACATATTCGCCCTTCACTTTTTGAATTTGTAAGCGTCCTAATTCATAGTAGCTCGTATTTGGCACTTGACCGAAAGCCTTTTTCATTTTATTGCGAGCAAATTTCGGTGGTACACTTGCAGGTGTTTGTGTCTCATCGAATGGTTTTATTTCAACTTCTTCCTTCATTTCGGATGACTTAAATTTTTCATTAGCATTCCATAAAGGTGCTGATAAAACATACACAGCTACACCTAGACTTGCTAAAAATAAAACACCTTTTATTTTCCTTTCGATACCACTTGCTAGCAGAGCACCCACTAACGTTAATAAAATAATAGCAGGCCAAAAAACAAGCCAATTTACATCAATTTTTGTTACATATAACGTAATCCCTGTGGCTAAAAACCCTAGTACGAAGACTCCAATAAAAAAGTATCCTATTACCTTTTTCGATTGTCCATCTTCTCGCTTCTTCGTAATAAGCGGTGTCACTAGCACACTTGCGATCAATGCAATGACTGCTGAAGCTATCAGTAGCTTAGTCATTTGGTTCATCCTCTCTTCTTCTTTCTCACTACTTACTTTACGGTTACATACTAAAAAAGTTTCATACATACGTTGTACAGAAAGGAATTCTACCATAAATATTGAATTTCAAAAGGAAAGGAGCTGAAAAATTTGTTAAAAAAATTATTAATCAGTGTCATTATTTTATTGGGTCTTTATTATATTTTTCTCTTTTCCCATATTGCTGAAAGTTTAAAACTCATCTTTAAAGTGATTCCTATGTTGCTCATCATTATTTTAGCTGCGATTCAGAAGCCATTACATATTAAAAAATACCAACTTTTGATTATTGCTGGGCTTGTATTCTGCATGATTGGAGACTATACATTGCAGTGGTTTTTAATCGGTCTAACTAGCTTTCTTATCGGGCATATCTTTTATATTTTTGCTTTCACTACTGCAAATGAGCGGCATGTACCAACTTGGGCTAAAATACTATTATTACTCTATGGAGCAAGTATGGCTATATGGATTGCGGGATCAGTCTTTAAAACAGGTGAAACCATACTTGGTATTGCAGTAATCGCCTACATTTCTGTGATACTCACAATGGGATGGACAGCTATTAAAACTGGATCTACTCTGGCAACAAGTGGTGCAATATTATTTATTGCATCTGATTCTTATTTAGCTATTAACAAATTTGTCATGCCACTAGCATTTTCTCATGAAATTATCATGCTGACTTATTATAGCGCCCAATTACTTATTGCTTTAAGTATCCTTCAATATTCCGAAATCCGAAGTAAAGTGTTACAATAATATCGATTATGCCAAGGCATAATTGCGCCTGGAATCGGCTTTGTGAAAGCACAAAGAATTTTAACATATATACATTAGGAGGCCATACTTATGAAAGAACAAGTAATTGAGCGATTAATACGCTATGCAAAAATTGATACACAATCAGACTTCACAAGCGAAACAACTCCTTCTACACAAAAACAATTTGACCTATTACATGTTTTAAAAGACGAACTTGCCGAAATTGGTTTAACAGACATTACATTAGATGAAAATGGCTATTTATTTGCCTCATTAGAAGCTAATACAGAAAAAGAAGTACCAACTATCGGCTTTTTAGCCCATGTTGATACAGCTACTGACTATACAGGCACAAATGTGAAGCCACAGCGTGTAGATAATTATGATGGTGGAGATATTCAGTTAAACGAAAACTTAGTTATGTCTCCGACTGACTTCCCAGAGCTTAAAAACTATGTAGGCCAAACACTTATTACAACAGATGGTACTACTTTATTAGGCGCTGATGATAAGGCAGGGATTGCTGAAATTATGACGGCAATGGAGTACCTCATTAAAAATCCTACTATTAAGCATGGTAAAATCCGTGTAGCCTTCACGCCAGATGAAGAAATCGGTCGTGGACCACATAAATTTGATGTCGCCGCTTTCGGTGCAGACTATGCCTATACTATGGATGGTGGACCACTTGGCGAATTACAATTCGAGAGCTTCAATGCCGCTGGCGTAAAAGTAATTACAAAAGGCACTAGCGTCCATCCTGGTTCAGCAAAAAATAAAATGGTGAATGCTATTACAATGGCTATTGCCTTCCAAAATGAAATGCCTGCTGACGCAGTTCCTGAAAAGACAGAAGGTTATGAAGGTTTCATTCATTTAATGAGCTTTAAAGGGGCTCTTGAGCATTCTGAGCTATCTTATATCGTGCGTGACCATGATCGCCAAAAGTTTGAAGAGAAAAAACAATTAATGCGTGATGCTGCAGCTAAAATTCAAGCACAATTTGGTGAGCATGCACTGAGTATTACCATTGAAGATCAATACTACAATATGGGTGAAAAAATTGAGCCTGTAAAAGAAATTGTTGACATTGCACGTACTGCAATGGAAAAATTAGATATTACACCGAATACCCTGCCAATTCGTGGCGGTACAGATGGCTCACAATTATCTTATATGGGCCTACCGACACCAAATATTTTCGCTGGTGGCGAAAACATGCATGGCAAATTCGAATATGTATCCGCTGAAACAATGGAAAAAGCAACTCAAGTTATCATAGAAATCGTTCAGCTTTTTGAACAGCAAGCAAAATAATAGTTTTAATTTTGAGTGAGCTTATTTCTATACGCATTTACCTAAGGAATCATGAAAAATTTTCATAGCTACGAAGAGGGGTTTTTCCTCTCTTCGTAATTTTTTCAGCCATAATTACTGAATTTTCAAATTACACAAAGGGTTTGAGGTTATAAACTCAAATTGAGGTGATGTTTATGAAAGAAATTGCATTAGGTATTTTAGCTTCCCTTTTCTTTGCCGTGACATTTATTTTAAATCACGCAATGGAAATGCAAGGTGGTAGTTGGCTATGGAGTGCATCATTACGCTATTTTTTTATGCTCCCTTTCTTGCTTATCATTGTCTTTTATCGTAAGGGCTTTTCACAGCTTTCTGGTGAAATAAAAGCACAGCCTATAGCATGGCTACTTTGGAGCTTTGTTGGATTTGTTTTATTTTACGCGCCATTAACATTTGCTGCTGCTTTTGGTCCAGGTTGGTTGGTTTCAGGTACATGGCAGTTTACAATCGTTGCTGGTGTATTATTAGCTCCTCTTTTTGTATCGATCATTGCTGGTAAAACAGTGCGACAAAAAATACCTTTTATATCCTTGCTTATTTCATGCGTCATTTTAGTAGGTATTTTGCTTATACAAATACCTCATGCACAATCAGTATCGTTTAGAAGTTTAATGCTTGGTATTTTACCTGTCATCGTTGCAGCTTTTGCTTATCCTCTCGGCAATCGTAAAATGATGGAAGTTTGTGGGGGCCGAATCGATACTTTTCAGCGGGTGTTAGGAATGACCATTGCTTCAATGCCAGCATGGATCATCATAGCTATTTATGCCGTTCTTACAGTAGGACTTCCCTCAGCAAGTCAAATGTTTCAATCATTGCTTGTTGGAATTAGCTCAGGCGTTATAGCAACAGTTTTATTTTTCATAGCAACGGATCGCGTAAGAGACCATCAAGGCAAGCTAGCTGCTGTGGAAGCAACTCAATCAACAGAAATTCTTTTCGTTATTATAGGTGAGGTATTACTATTAGGAATTGCCTTCCCTAGCCCTATTGCACTTGCAGGTCTCGGAGTTATCATTGTTGGTATGCTATTACATAGTTACTATACAATGATTATCGGGAAAAAGAATGCTGTGCAACAAAACACAACTTCTTAGCAGTCCATTTTATGGGCTGTTTTTTTACAAAAAAAAAAGACGACTCTATTCTAAATTTAGAATAAGTCGTCTGAGATTTTCACGTTCCCAAAAAATGAGGGGGGTTTTAGGAGCGTAATCATGAACTAGCAAACTTCTGGAGAAAAGTAGCTAAAGTTCATCCTCTCTACACTGTATTGTAGACGAGGAATAATCTTTATACGATAATGATAATCATTATCAATTAAAATGTCAATCATAATCTTATAATTTTTTTACTTTTTCAAAAAGATTTTTTTAATGAGCGTCGGTACTGCCATTGCTTCAACTGAAAATGTAAAAAACAGCCTATACAAAAGCCTGCTATTGCGATGGCCGATGCAATTGCAACCAGGCCAGTAAAGATATGACCAACAACCTGCCAATGTAACAGATAACCTAATAAACCAGCTGCTAAACAAAGGCTAGCAATACTTGAATTAAATTTTTGCTGCTGAGCATCCTCTGGTATATATGTAGATGGAGCCTTTGTTAAAAAGAGCTTCCCTACACGAAGTATCGGGTTATAGTTGCATAAAATACCTAGTAAATTTGCAGCTAGTGGAATTACTAATATCCAGGTAATTCCTGTTACCCATGATAAAATGACACTCAGAAGAATAGTCCACTGGTTCAGTCTAACAAGTGGTCTTGGAATTGTATGAAGTTGCGACACCCTAAAACCTACCTTTCTGATATGTTTAATGTATTTTACTACATGATATTCCATTTGTGAAGCAAAAATGATTACTTTATAATGAAGTTAACAGATGTTCAAAGGAAAAGAGGATAACTATGCCAGCTTTAACAATGGATCAAGTTCAACAATTAAACTCTTACAGTATTTATACAACTGAACCTAAGCGGACTTTATTTACTTTAGCTGATATACATAAAGACTTTTACCATCCTGATTTTTTAAACCTTATGATGGGTATAACAGATGCAGCAACAGAAACAGCCGCTATTTCTCACTTTGCACGCCGCTATGGAATGTTTTTTGCTATGCAATTTTATATGCTTGCCGCTTATGACGAAGTATGGGATGGTAAGCCACTTGAATTGCGTTTTGATGCTGCAAAGGAATTTAATAGCTTTACTGTTGCCATGTTTGCCAATCCAAATGATTGGCGCTACGTTGATGAAGATGAACGCCAAGCTGTTATTGAGAAAATTCTTTACGATGGCCATGTCATTGTCCAACAGCTTCGTAAAGTAACCTCCATCTCCCCCCTTACCATTTGGGAAAATTTCTTCGGCTATTTGCTATGGCATTATCATATATTATTATCTAATCCTGGCTTAGCCGATCAAGCCATGGAGGATGTTGAGGCTTTAGAGGACCCAAAAACATGGGCACGCTTCTCCAATAAATCTTGGTGGGCACAATATACAGGTGGTCTTAGCCCGACTAATTTAGTCAACGTTCCTGTAAGAAAATCATGCTGTTTTTCTAAAGATATCCCTGGTTTAATGGCTTGTGGTTTTTGCCCAATGAAAAAATAATAGAGCCTTTTAAAAAAAAGCCTTACCCTCCACAAATTCATGTGAAAGGTAAGGCTTTGTGCTTTATTTTTCGTATACTACAAACCAATCGTTGTTTTCTTCAAACATAGACGTGCCAAGGAAACCTTGTTTTAAAAGTTGCTGTTGCGCAGTTGTGTCTCCCATCGATATCACTTGTTTTTCAGTAAAGTTCGGGGACATCTCTTGTCGTAAGTCTTTATAAAAAATATAACGAAGCTTATCTACATATTTAATTTTTAATCCTTTAATAACGAGGTCTTGCGAGAATTTATCCTTTAAGCTCGGAATATTATATGGCTTTACAGTGGAGCAAACATAATCGTATTTTTCTAAATCGATATTTTCCATCACTACTGTAGCTAATGTCTTCTGTAATCCGTAACCTCGATATTTTGGTGAAACATTCGATATTTCCTGATATAAAACACTTTGAAATTCGTTTTCTGCAATCCCACAATCATAGCCAAGGTGTTCTTCATCAATTGGCGGGTTTAACAGTGCACGAAAGGCGATTAATTCTTCCCCTACATAAGCACCTATCATCATTCCATGACCATTTAAAATATACTCAAATTCCTCTGTGCTTAAGGGTTGGAGGATACTTTGGTCTGCTAAAGCTTCATAAACCTCAACTTGTAGCTCTTCAATTTGTTGTAAATGTTGGAGTGTTAATTTTATAACAAAAAACGGTGTCTCACCAAGCATACCATCATAGATAATTTCCATATTACGCCTCCTTAGGCTGTGACAACAGTTGAAAACTTACATAATTCCTGGATGACAGCTTCATCTACATCTACCCCTAATCCGGGTTTTTCATTTAAGCAAATAAATGGCACATCATAATGTAAGTTCCCAACATCCTTGGAGAATTTTAATGGACCCGTTAGTTCTACACTCGTCATAATCTTCTTAGAAAATGCTACATGGAAGCCTGCAGCAGAACCAACTGACGACTCTACCATGGAACCAACTTGACATTCAATTCCTGCCATTTCCGCCATAACAGCAAGCTTCATAGCAGGATAGATGCCACCACACTTCATTAATTTAATATTTACTTTATCTGCTGCACGCTTGGCAATAATTTCACGCATTTCACGTACGCCTCGTAGTCCTTCATCAATCATTAATGTCACATCAGACTTTGATTTAATTTCTACCATTCCATCAATGTCTTCGCTATCGACAGGTTGCTCTAGCCAATCGATATTTAAATCTTTCATAGCACGTAAACCTTGTAAAGTAGTGGCAGCATTACCCCAACCTTGATTTACATCCACTCGAATAGCAATGTCTTCGCCTACTCGCTCACGTACCGCTTTTATACGGGCTACATCACGAAGTACCTCTGTACCTACCTTCATTTTAAAAGAGCGATAGCCCAATTCTACTCGATTAGCTGCCTCTTCTGCCATTGCTTCAGGTGTTCCAATGCTTAGTACATGTGTGATTGGGAATTTTTCATGATAACGTCCACCTAAAAGTTGGTATACAGGCACCCCTAAGGCTTTTCCAGCAATATCGAAGCAAGCAATATCGATCGCTGCTTTTGCTGCTGGTACATCTTTCACAACTTTATTCATTTTATCGTGTAGTTTTTCAAAGGCCATTGGACTTTCCCCAATAATAGCTGGGACAAGCTGATGTTTTAGTACAGCATATGTACTTTCCCATGATTCACCTGTTACATGTTCATCAGGAACAGCTTCACCATACCCTACCACACCTGTATCGGTAGTTACTTTTAAAATAATGGAAGGCATTGTATCATATGTAGCATAACTAATGATGAATGGATCAATTAGCGGTAAATGTATAGCAAAAATTTCTACTTGTTTAATTTTCATCTTAATCAGTCTCCTCTGTCGTTAAAGTTGTCGCTAATACGTCGCTAAATGTTTAAAAAAATAGAAAAGGAGTGATGTCCATGTCTACCAAAATAGCGATTATATGTTCAAAAGCATTTATGAAACGTATTATTAGTATCGCACAAAACATAACCGATATTCAATTAGAATTTTATCTTTACAGCCACCCCTCTGAAGCGCCTACTTTAATGAAGCAAATAAAACCGTGTGATGCAATATTATTTGGAGGAACGTTACCTTATCTACACACACAATCATTACTTTCAGAAGTTCCAATACCTTGGAATTATATTAAGCAAGATGAAACAACCATTTCTACAACATTGTTATCATTAGTAGCCAAACATGCTGTAGCTATCGACAGGATATCCATTGATGTAATGAATCCTGCATTCGTTGATAATGTTTTAGCAGAAATAGAATTTCATGGTCAAAAGCCACATGTTCAGCATATTTCGATTACTGAACCAACTGAGAATATTTTAAAACGCCATATCGCCCTGTGGAATTCAAAAAGTATTGATTTTGTCATTACAAGTATTCATAGTGTATTTGATGAATTACAAGCACTTCAAATACCGTCAATGCGTATGTTAGATGCTACCAAATCTATTATTCAATGCCTTGAAGAAACAAAATCAAAATCACTATTAACCAAGTCAGAAGCTTTCAAGGCTGTAGTGGGTCTCTTAGAAATCCCTAAAAATACTTCCATTGAATCAACTGTTTTAAGTCAAATTGCGAAAGCTACCTTTTCAACTTTTAAGCAAATTTCAACGCATTCCTTTGAGCTATACACAACTGCTGGACATCTTCAAAATGCTCTCGAAAAGGAAAACTTAGAGCAGCTCATACAGCAAGTTGAACAACCTTTTAAGCTAGCATTTGGCTATGGCTATTCCATTTTGGAGGCCACACAAAATGCTCAGTATGCTTTAACGTTTACTAAACCTTTTGAGATTTATATTCTTGATGAACATAAAAACTTATTAGGGCCTTTCCCTAATACAGAAGGTAAAATTTCTTTAAAAACCGATGATCCTTATGTTTTACAAATGGCTAAGCTTACAAGTTTAAGTCCATTAAATATTTCTAAAATAATCAATTTCAGTAACGAACGACAGTCAGCTCAATTTACATCTCAAAATCTTTCTGAATACCTCCAAGTAACACGACGTACTACAGAGCGTATTATTAAAAAATTAGTTGATAATGGCTATGTAAATATTGTTGGTGAAGAAATGACCCATCAACAAGGACGTCCTCGTAAAATTTATCAATTGAATTTTGCAACTTACTAAACTGCCTCATAAAAGAATTCTCGTAGATACACATGAATCTACGAGAATTTTTATTTTAGTCAACCATTACCAAATTATCCGTATTTTCAGCTTCTTGCGCCTTTTTACGCTTCTCAGCTTCTGCTATTTCTTCTGGCGTTAATTTAACAATAGCAAATCCAATATATCCATAGATAATAGAAATAATCGGTACAGTAAAGTTAAGAATTGCATAAGGTGCATATTCCATTGCACTTACACCTAAAGTAGCTAAAATAAACACACCACAAGTATTCCATGGGAAGAAAACAGATGTTAATGTTCCCCCATCCTCTAATGCACGAGAGAGGTTTTTAGAATGTAAACCACGTTGTTGATAGACACCCGCGAACATACGTGAAGGAACAACAATTGAGATATATTGCTCAGAACATGTTGCGTTGGTTGTTACACAAGCTGCAATCGTTGAAGCAATAAGACTTCCTGTAGATTTAGCAAACTTCACAATTACATTCATCAATGCCTTTAACATTCCTGAATACTCTAAAATACCACCAAATGTCATCGCTACAATCGTCATTGAAACCGTATTCATCATCGAGTCTAGACCACCACGGTTAAATAAATCATCCACCATGTGATTACCTGTTGAGATTTCAAAGCCTGCCTGTAATGCTTGTACAGCACTTGCAGCTGAACCACCTTGTACAAAAATCTGTAGTAAGAAACCTGAAACAATCCCTATAATTAAAGCTGGAATTGCTGGTACTTTCTTAGCTACTAATACAATAACCCCCACAGGAACAAGTAATAGTAAAGGAGAAATAACGAAGCTTTCTTCCATCACTTTTAAAGTTGTTAATATTTCTTCAGATTGCATTGAAACTTCTGCAAATTTTCTACCCATGAATCCAAAAACAACAAGTGAAATAATCAACGCTGGAATCGTTGTATAAAGCATATGCTTAATATGTGCAAACAGATCTGTACCAGTTAATCCTGCTGCTAGATTTGTTGTATCTGATAATGGTGACATCTTATCTCCAAAGTATGAACCCGAAATAACAGCACCAGCAATCATAGCCGCTGGAATACCCATACTTAAACCAATACCCATACCCGCGACACCAATTGTAGCCATTGTAGACCATGAACTACCAATAGCTAATGACACAATTGAACATAACAACATGATTGTCACAAGGAACCACGCTGGAGAAATTAACTTTAGACCGTAGAAAATCATTGTTGCTACGACACCGCCGCCAATCCATGCCCCAATTGTCAAACCTACTAAAATAATAATAACAATGGCAGGTAATGCCAGACGTATCCCTTTATACATCATCTCTTCAATTTCTGCCCATTTATATCCATGCATTTTGGCAACAATTGCTGCTACAGTTGTGCCGACAAGAAGAGGTACGTGAGGACTTTGCTCTAAAACAACTACTGTAATCAACATNNATATCCTTTTTCATTTTTCCATCCCCTTTTTTTGCACCAAATCCCTTTTCGGTTTTTTCAAGACGCAAATAATTTTTTACGTTTTTTAGCTTAATATTCAAAAAATTAAAAGTCAACGCAAAAAATTTATGCTTCCCTAGCAAATCCCTTTATTTTAGCGTAATAAAACGCTTTCAAGTAGCAATAAAAAACAATGCAAACCCTTGAATATCCATGCATCATTAAAAATGTTCATGCAAAAAAGCTATATGAAAAAAAAGTTACATTTTTTCATATAGCTTTTAATATTTTTTTATTCAGGCTTTTTTTCTAATACACATGCAAGTACTTTCGCAGCATCAATTAAGGCACTACGATCAAATGTCATTTTAGGGTGATGTAATCCTGGTGTTAAATTTGCACCAATTCCAATCATTGCCGCTTTTAATTCCGGCTTTTTAACTGTATAGAAATGGAAATCGTCACTACCTGGTGTAGTTATTTCATCTGCTAAATGCCCTTCTCCCAAAGCCTCAATGATGGCATTCTTTGCCATGTTCGCAGCAGTTGGGGAAACTTCAGCACCTGGTGTGAAATCTATCCACTTCCAACTCATATCAATTTCAAATTGTTGCTGTATTGATTTCAGGCCAGATTCAATTTTACTGCGCAGCAATTCAAGTTGTTGATTATGCTGTGCGCGAACATCCATTGAGAAACTAGCATTACCTGGAATAATATTTGTACTACCACCATCCGCAATGATTTTTGTTAACTTAGCAGAATGTGGTTCAAATGGTGATAAATGAATGCTGTGTAGCATTTGTTGCACGGCCATAATAACATCAATGGCATTTTTACCTTGATGTGGTCTAGCACCATGTGCATCTATTCCTTGAATAGATCCCTCTAAAAAATAAGCAGCGCCATGATGAATCGCAGGCGAAACTTTGCCAAGTGGTAATTCTTCTATTGGTCTTAAATGAACACCAAATAAATGTGATACTCCATCAACCGCGCCTCTATCAAACGTTGCACATGCGCCATTTCCTAGTTCTTCAGCAGGTTGGAAGATGAAACGAATACGATGTTGTAAGGTGCGATCTTTCAGTAGTAATAATGCACCAAGCACCATGGAGATATTCGCATCATGTCCACACGAATGATTTGCTTGCCACTTCCCATCAACTTCCTGCCATAAGGCATCAATATCAGCACGTACTGCAACAATTTCATTACCAGTCCCAATTTCAGCTATTAATCCTGGTATATCACCTAATAAACGATAACTAACATGCAATTCATCTAGTATGGAAGCAATTTTTTTAGTAGTCTCAAACTCTTTCCAACTTACTTCGGGATATTGATGAAAATGATCAAACCATTGATAAATCGTTTCTTCTACTGTTAAAGCTTTCGACATAACTACACCCTCTATACGCATTTTTGTTTCCCATTATACATGAATCTTTTTCAGAAAAGTACATATGTCATCAGACCTAATACACTTATTTTAATCATATATTACATTCATATGCACTGGAAAAGCCATTTATCAATAGAGGTATAATATACAATGGGCTATGCTAAAAGTTAGTATACTTTCAACATAGCCCATCAAATTTTCATTATAAACTTGTAAAAAACCCTTCTGGATACTCTTCATACTGTATATTCACCATTTGCTCCTCATTTTTCTCTTCTTCTTCACGTAAATCGAATTCTTGATCCATTAAATACGTTTCAAACTTTGAATTTAACAACTTCCCCATTGTACCACTCCTTATTAATTGAATTTTCTGATAAAAGGATTATACAATAGATTTTTAGTAAATTGCAATAAATTATATACATTATGCATTATAACTATAAAACCTATCTCATTTTTAGATTGAACTATCGTATTTTTTCTATTTATTTACAAAATAAAAACTGCATCTTTTGACATTCAGATACAGTCTCACTTTTCATTCTATTGAATGGCTCCACAGGCTATTCTAGCTCCTGAATTACCAGCAGGATCTGTTTTATAATCATCCGCTGATTCATGAATGACAATAGCACTTCCATCACTATCTAATAGCGAATTTGGTTGATCTTTTTGTAAAGTTAACCCCTCAGCTAAAAAATTAAGATCCACATTGCCATCTTCACCAATTTCCAAATTTGGTAAGTCCCCTAAATGATAACCATTAGGATTTAATTTACCATGTTCCTTGTTTGTTGGATTAAAGTGGGCACCAGCTGATTCAAATTTAGGTGGTTCACACTTTCCTACTTCATGAATATGGATACCATGTGTGCCTGGTGGTAAGCCTGTTAATGCGAGCGTCATCATAACCCCATTATCTTCCTCTTGAAGATATGCATTGCCATAGCTTTCATTATTTGCACCAATTACTTTTGCAGTAGCTGTTAAAGGGGTAGATGCATTGACAGCTACTTTCTCCTCTTTCTTATCAAAAAAACTGCAACCCGCAACAAAAATTAGTAAAGAAAGACTCATTAAGCTTATTTTTTTCATAAAAATACCTCCTCTCTTTCTGATGATTTCCAATTTCTTCAGTACTTATGCAAAATTAATCATTTACGATTCTATAATGGCTCCTATTTCATTTGAGCTTGACTAGGAAACTCAACCAAAGTAAAAGGGATTTCCCAAAGTTCGAGAAACCCCTTTCATAATTAATTTAAGATTTTTACCGTTACTGTTTTGACACCCCACTGAAGTGCTTGTCCTTCAGTAGGAATAAATACATCGATTTTATTTCCTTTAATAGCTCCCCCTGTATCAGCAGCAATTGCTTCACCATAACCTTCCACCCAAACCTTCGTACCGAGTGGAATAACCCGTGGATCTACAGCGATTACCTTTAAATTAGGATTCGACCTTATATCTGTTCCATTTGCTGTAATTCCTGAACAGCCTTCACAATAGGCTGTATACGCAGTCGCACGCATTGTTAATGTTTTACCAGAGACAGTTGCTGGAGCACTTGCTGGTTTTGTTTTGGCAGGTGCAGCAGGCTTAGTAGCTGTTGCAATCCCCCCGGAAGTTTTTGGTTTTGGTTTTGCAGCTGAAGCTTTAATAGCTATCGATTCACCAGCTAAAATCAAATCTGACGCAAGGTGATTCCATTTCTTCAAATCATCTACAGTTACATTATTAATACGAGCTATTGAAAATAAAGTATCCCCACCTTTGATGACATATTCATCCCCCAATGGTTCTTCTGCTTTTGACGTGTCTTTCACTAAGTCTTGCTCTGGGTAAAACCATAATGAATCCTTTTCATTTAATTGCTGGAACTCACCTACTGTTAAATTATAAATTTGCGGGAGTGCCCATAGTATATTGCCTGGCGATTTGTCCTTAGCAAAGGAAGGACTAGCATAGAGACTCACACCAAATGTCAATACTACCGCTAAAGCTAATGCTCTTTTCTTCATGTTTAGTAATACCTCCATCATTTTATTATTTGTTGCAAATCTGTTGCTAGCACACTAGAGTTAAAAGCTCTATTATGTAAGCAACCATAAGTTTGCAAATTAATAACTCAGGACTAGCTACCTGATATTAGGAATTATTACTATAAAAACGGAAAAATATACAATTTCAATTAATTTTTTAGTAATTTAATCAATTTATTGCGTATAAACTATAATTTAGTAGGTCTGTTTAGGACTTTTTTATATTAGATATTTGCTATATTTAGCCGATAAAAAAAGAAAAGGAGGGAATAAAAATGGAAGTTAATTCACTTATGTCATCCCAGCTGATGGAACTCCAACAAACAGTACAGATGAGTGTCATGCAAAATGCTCTTAATTTAAACACAACTACTGCAATTGAATTACTGAAAGAACTACCTCAACAACAAACAGCTCCTACTCACCCATATAAAGGATCCATAATAGATATCTCAATCTGATCATACAGCCATATTTATCGAAAGGAGGTTCCTTATGTGATTCGGGTAATTATCGTGGACGATGAGCCATTAGCTCTGGTTAGTATGAAAAAACATTTAAATGAATTTGATAACATAGAGGTCATTCGAACTTTTACTACTGCAAAGGATGTATTGAAAGAAGGACCTACCTTAGACTTTCAAGTAGCATTTTTAGACGTTGAAATGCCAGGTATGAGCGGATTAGAAGTAGCACAACTGTTAAAAACATGGGATAAAAATATCTGTATCATTTTTGTAACTGCCTATCGAGACTATGCTGTTCAGGCATTTGATGTACAATCACTTGATTATTTATTAAAGCCAGTTTCAAAATCTCGTTTAGAGATAACCATTAACAGAATACAAAAGCTATTCCAAAAAAATCTATCATCGGAGAAAACTCGAACGCATCAAAAGCCTATGCTTCAAATCAGATGCTTTGGAGAGTTTGTCGTTTCTTTTGATGAAAAAGTAATTCATTGGAGAACAATTAAAAGCAAAGAATTGTTTGCCTTTCTATTTTTACAGCTTCATATGCCCGTACCTCGTGATAACATTTTAGATTCACTTTGGAGTGATACGGATGTAAAAAAAGCCAGAGTACAATTGCATACTACTGTCTCCTACTTACGTACAACACTTTCATCTTATGGCTACACGGATGTCATTGAATATGCAAATGGCTGCTATATTTTGAAACTAAACGATTTTCAATGTGATGCCTTTGATTTGGAGGATATCTTAAATACCAAAGCTGAAACAGGACGATTAAATATTGAAAGAGCTGAGGAACTCATCCAAAATTACCATGGTGAATTTATGGCAACAATGGACTATGCATGGACTACTAGTAAAGCAAATTTGATGAATAAACAATTTAGTCAACTACTTGATGAATTGATACTTTATTACTCTAAAAATCAGAACCTTAAAAACAGAGAGCGTTCATTGTTATTTGCTTTAGAGTTTAATCCGTATTCCGACAAAATCGTGCAACAATTAATCCAACATTATACTGAAATTGGAAATCGCGCAGAAGCTATAAAAATATACCATTCTTTTAATAGCCTTCTATTAACAGAATTAAATGTGTCACCATCTCAGGAAACCACAGAACTTTTTCAAAACGTCTTACATGCACATGAAAAAGAGCATGAAAACAAGCGTTTACCCCTAAGGACATGAAAAAACATGCTAGCGTCCAGTGCTAGCATGCTTATATAGTTTAATTATTTAACAATCATTTGTCTCATATTACTTACAACACACAAACAGTTTCTTCCAGATTTTTTAGCCTTATACAAAGCATGATCTGCAATTTCTATCAGTTGATTGGGACTTTGGACATTTGGTGTAAAAGCCGTAATTCCAGCAGACATTGTCACAGGTCTTCCACACACAGTTTCTTGTAAAGCTTGTTTAATTCGGAGACTTTCCGCTAATTGGACTGCATCCTCTATATTCATCGAAGGTAAGATGACCATAAATTCTTCGCCGCCAAATCTAAAGCATAACCCCTGTTCCCCGACACTGCTCTGCATAGTAATCGCAAAGGCTTTTAAAACTTCATCTCCTACAGTATGACCATATGTATCATTTATACTTTTAAAATCATCTAGATCTATTAAGATAATGGCATGAGGAACCTTATCAATAATTAATTTGTGTAAAATTTGATCCATTCTTCTGCGATTAAGAATCCCTGTTAATGAATCTAAGTTCAACTGCTCTGTTAAGTCATTGATTTTACTTTCCGAACAGATCATCATATTTTGAATATTCTTTTTCAATAATTTTACCTCATCATACCAATCAGCAATTTCCTCAATCCCTTGTGCTCCTTCATCTACTTCAATTCTTTTCGATAGCTCTTTGAGAGGCTGTGTAATTCTAATAGCAAACCAAATAGCAAATCCCATTATAGTCGCTATAACTATTATGATTGGGCCTAGGACTTTTTTAAAAAACAAATTGAAGGACACTATTCTTTCATCAAGTAAAGTATCAACCATTTGTTGCGTATACAGCTTTAATGAATGGTCATCTATCTTAGCATCTTGTAAATAGCTTTCCGTAATTGTCGAGACTTCCATTACATAAGTTTCTTGTATATTTGTTTTATGTTCCTTCAAAATTTCATTGAAATTACGATAGCTACTCCAAATACTAATACTAGATGTCATGAGGACAACAATAGTTGTCATACTAATAATAAGAAACGATAACTTTAACTTGAATTTACCCACAATAGATCATTTCTCCCATTGAGATGTTTTTTCGTTAATCTTATCTATGTTTAAATTTTGATATACTTATTCAATCATCATACGTCAAACCTCTTAAAGAAAACTTAAACACTAATGATTTTTTCCCCCTTCAATTTAAAAGGAAAAAATCGATAGTACTACTAACTCCAAATTGTTCTATTTATATAGGCTTAAAGCATTCTTTTATTATCCATTATATTTTCTTTTTTCCAATTTCGTGGCATGGTAGATAGAGATTATTAGGAGGGAAAAATTGCTGTGTTGAGAAAAGCTTCTACCCAACATCTACTTATTATAATTGCCATTTTTATAGTCCTTACTTTTCTAAGGTTATTATGGTTAAACTATTTCCTCCCCTCTACACATCAACCTAGTGCCAAAGATGGTGTGGTCCACATAAACAATTTGACTACATCGGAAGAAGAAGTTATTTCCTTGGATGGAGGATGGATCTATTATCCTGGACAATTTGTGAATTCTGAAAATAAGGGGGGTAACAAAGAGAGTCATAGCAATACGTATAATACCCAAAATATTCCTGCGCCAAAAGATGAGCAAACGACTCAACCCTATGGCACTTATCAGTTAAAAATTCTGCTACCAAACAATTTAGATAATGATCGATATGCCATTCGTATACCTGCTATCTCAACTGCATCAACCTTATATATAAATGGAAAGCTAGTAGGAAAATCAGGCAAAGTAGCAGATAATGCAGAAGACCATGAAGGTCAAGCTGCACCTTATACTGTTTATTTTACTAATACACAATCTGAAATTAATCTCATACTTCATGTATCTAATTTTGATACACCTACAAGTCCTATTATTAATAAAAGGATTTTATTTGGCACTGCGTCAGCGATGACGCATCATCAATTAATTGTAGGGCTATCTCTTTCAACTATTGTAGTTATGCTAATCATATTCTCTCTTTTTAGCATACTTGTATATTTGTTCATCTATCGAAAATCTATCGTTTTACTTTTCACATTTGGTTTTCTTTTGCCTTTAGCAGATGAATTAATTACGTTTGATCGCTCCCTACTGGATTGGTTGCATCTGAATTATGTATGGTCCTATAAGCTTTCTTCTATTATTTTTCTAGGAGCCTCCTTTTTCTTTGTTCAGTTTATGAGAGTCCTCTTAGTCAAATATCACAACACTAAAAAATTTCAATGGATTTTTGCTTGTTATGTTTTAAATGCAATACTCACGATTGTTTTACCAATGACATGGCTGATACCTACGAAGAATATTTTCTTCGTACTTTATCTAGTATCCTTTCTTTACGTAGTGGTACTGGCTCTTAGAGAGTATTTAGAAAACCAAAAAAGGAGCTCTGCTTTTATTGCACTAACAGCTATCGGCACCACAAATGGTATTATATGGGGTTTCATTAAATCTGTTTACGTATTCGATATTCCCGTTTATCCATTCGATTATTTATTTATCATGCTTGGTTTTTCTAGTTATTGGTTCAAACGTTTTCATGAGAACTCTCAGCAAATTCAAAACTTAGTGACTAAACTACAACACGAGGATGCTTTAAAAGATGAATTCCTTACAAGTAATGCAGAAAAACTTTGGAGTCCAATGAATAGGATGATTACCCTAGGTCAATCCATTTATGACAACCCACATAACAAACTTGTTACTGAAGATGAAAAAAATCTTAAACACCTTATCGATATAGGTAGAAGTATGTCCTTTACGTTAAACAACATACTGGATTTTACTCGTTTAAAAGAAGGAGATTTACATCTCCATACACAAAGTGTAAATCTTCAAGGTGCTGTTTATGGAGTTTTCGATATCCTCCGCTTTATTGCAAATGGTAAACAAATACATATGGTATCTTTAGTACCTCCAAGTTTCCCAAATGTATTAGCCGACGAAAATCGCCTTATTCAAATCCTATTTAACATTTTGCATAATGCCCTAAAGTATACAGGTGAAGGCTCTATAGAAATTATTGCTCATGAAGAACAGCATATGGCTATTATCCACATTCGTGATACTGGACAAGGCATGGACAATTTTGTACAAAGTCTTTTGTATTCGCCCTATGAACAGGGCCAAGAATATGATGAAGGCATTGGTATTGGCCTACTTATTTCAAAAAAACTGATTGAATTACATGGAGGTACGTTAAATATACAATCTATTCCTAACAAAGGATCGAATGTTTATTTTACATTACCTCTTGCAGATGAAAGTAGACAAAATAAGGAATACGCAACCTTTAATGCACAAGCTAAAACTCAGCTATCCACAAATGAACAAGAGTTATCCATGGTGTCAGATAAGCATTTCAGGATCTTAATGATTGATGATGACCCTATGAATTTAGCAACGATGAAAAGTATATTTTCGATCTCTGAATACGAAATTACTACTGTTACAACCAGTGAGAAAGCTCTAGCTCTGATTCAGCAAGAATCATGGGATTTAGTAATTGTTGATGCAATGCTTCCGTATATTTCAGGCTATGCTGTAATTCAAAAAATACGAAAACAATACTCATTGCTGGAATTACCTATCTTATTATTGACGATAAGAAAGCACCCTGAAGATGTTTATACAGGCTTTGCCTATGGTGCTAATGATTATGTAACAAAACCTATTAATGCATTAGAGCTAAAAGTAAGAAGTCGAGCTTTAATTGATTTAAAATATAGTATTCAACAACGTCTACATTTAGAAAGTGCTTGGCTGCAATCTCAAATCCAACCACACTTCTTATTTAATACACTTAATACCATTGCCTCACTTAGTACTATTGATACAGATAGAATGATCGATTTAATGCATCACTTTGGTGAATATTTACATGCCAGCTTTGATGTCAGAAATCTTCAAAGAGTAGTACCACTACAGCATGAGCTCGATTTAGTTCGTTCGTATCTTTACATTAAACAGCAGCGATTTGGAGAATTAATTCAGATTGAATGGGATATTGATGAAACGATACAAATTGAAATTCCTCCAATTTCTTTACAAACGTTAGTTGAAAATGCCATTCGACACGGTATATTAAAGAAAGAAGAAGGCGGTACTGTTTGTATTCGTATTAAAGATTTCACAACTTATGTATCCATTAGCGTAATAGATGATGGTGTGGGAATTAGCCCCATTCTATTAGAGGAATTGCAAGAAGATTACAAAGGGACAAGCTCTGGTATAGGGATAAGAAATACAAATCTACGCCTTAAAAGAATTTATGGCCAACAATTACAAATTCAAAGTACTATAAACCAAGGTACAAATGTTACTTTCCATATACCTAAAGATTAAAAACAGGAGTCATTACAACGCCATTTTTGTAGTGACTCTTTTCTCAAGTTTCCAATTACATATAGATTTTTCGAAATGAGGGTACAGTATACATATAGAATAAAGGAAGGAAGGATCGATAGGTATGTACAAAATATACATAATAGAAGACGATGCAAATATAGCTTCACTGATTGTCGAGCATTTAGCTAAGTATCAGTTTGAATGCTTTACTGTACAACAATTTCCACACATTATTGAAGAATTTAATACTATACAACCACACCTGGTCATTATGGATATCAATCTCCCGACTTACGATGGCTATTTTTGGTCACGGAAAATCCGTCAACTCTCAACATGTCCCATCATCATTGTCTCTGCCAGAGTAAATGATATTGATCAAGTATATGGAATTGAAAATGGTGCCGATGATTTTATCACAAAGCCCTTTTCATTGGATGTCCTCATGGCAAAAGTAAATGGACTACTTCGGCGTACCTATGGTGAATATGCTTTAACCGAGACAACAACCATAACTATAGCCAATACTACATTAAATCCAGATACAGTTCGTCTTCAAACAAAAGCCAAAGAGAGCCTGTTAACGCTAAAAGAAATGCAGCTTAGTAAGTTATTATTCGAAGCTTACCCTAATGTAGTGCCGCGTCAAAAGCTTTTAAGTGCTATTTGGGATGATGAAACCTTTGTTGAGGAAAATACTTTGTCTGTGAATATTGGTCGATTACGTAGAAAATTGGAAGCCGTACACTCTAAACTTGAGATTAAAACGATCCGTGGTCTTGGATATCAATTAGTGGAGGAAAGTGAATGAAGCTATTCTTTCGAGATCATCTTAGTATCATTATTCTCTATAGCATAAGCTTCCTCCTATTACCTTGGATAATTCATGTATTAGATGACCTATCCTCACACTATGCCTACTTTATTTTTCTTGTCAGCTTTCTATTTATTCTGTGGCTACTTGGTCGTTATTATCGAAGAAGAAAGTTTTATCATCATTTACAAAAAAATATCAACACACAGGATGATCTTCATTTATTTGAACCACGTGCAGCTATTGAGCAATACTATAGTGAAAAACTAAGGCAAATACAGTATTTATTTTTAACCCAACAGCAAAGATTGGAAGAACAAGCACATGAGAAGCAACTAGTTCTATCACATTTTGCACATCAAATGAAGACACCTTTATCTGTTATTCAATTAATCGTTCAAGCTACACCCAACAAGACCACTGATGAATTGCAACAATGGTATACCATCAATAAAGAGTGCAATAAATTGACATTTACCCTCAATCAGTTATTAACGTATGAGCGCACATCTCATTTAGTAGCTGATTTAAAAATTGAACCTATTATTTTAAAAGGACTCGTGCAAGAAGTCATCAATGATTTGAAGGATTTCTTTATCATAAGAGAAGTTTTTCCAAAGCTGACGTTTGCTGAAGACCAAATCATTTATTCAGATCGAAAGTGGTTAAAAATTGTACTTTATCAAGTATTAAATAACGCCATTAAATATAGTGAAATGGCAAGCACCATTCATATCCATTATGACAACACGGCTTTGCACATAAAAAATCTTGGTGAGACGATCCCTACTAGTGAAATAGCACGAGTGTTTGATTTATTTTATACAGGTATGAAGGGGCGAACGAGTGGTGAAGCAACAGGTATAGGCTTATATTTAGTGAAAAAGATTTTAACTACACTAGAGCACCCCTTCACTTTACAATCTTCTGAGCATGTCACTACTTTTTCCATTAATTTTTCAAATAGTCTTAAAAAATGAAGATGACAAAGTTGTCATCTTCACGTCATCAAGAGAAATAGGTTATGTGCCGCTCCTTTTCTATACTAAAGTTATCTAATGAGCATAAAGGAGTTGTTTTAATTTGGGTAACGCAATACTACAAGTAACCAATTTGCACAAGGAATACATCGGTGAGATCACCTATAAAGCATTAAACGGTATCGATTTTCAGCTACAGCAACAGGAATTTGTAGCTGTCATGGGACCTTCAGGTAGTGGGAAAACAACATTTTTAAATAGTGTATCCACTATTGATCGTCCTACCGCTGGCGATATCTTCATAAACAATCATAATCCTTACGCATTAAATGATGAGGAGCTCGCCAAATTTAGACGCTCTGAACTAGGTTTTGTATTTCAGGATTTTAATCTTGTGCATACATTAACAGTGAAAGAAAATATTTTATTGCCATTAACATTAGATAGCATACCTGCTTCAAAAATGCTTCAACGTTTAAAGGATGTCGCTCAATTTCTTGGTATCGAAGAACTATTGTCGAAACGTATTTATGAAATTTCAGGTGGACAAAAACAACGAGTAGCCATCGCTCGTGCCGTTATACATGGGCCAAGTTTATTGTTAGCAGACGAGCCTACAGGAAACTTGGATTCAAAGGCTGTCAATGATGTCATGAACTTATTTTCCTCAATTAATCAAGAGCTTGATACGGCTATTCTCATGGTGACACATGATCCTTATGTAGCAAGCTTTGCCAATCGCATTATTTTTATTAAAGATGGGAAATTATATAACGAAATACATCGAGGCAACAACCGCAAGCATTTTTATCAGGAAATTATGGACACGCTTGCTTTTCTAGGTGGTGGACAGCATGAGCTTTAATCATATTGTGATTCAAAATATTTTACGTGACAAATGGACGTATGTTTCTTACTTCTTGAGTAGTATGTTTTCTATTATTATTTTCTTTCTATTTTCTGTTATCGTCTTTCATCCAAATCTGAAAAGCCTAGATCCAAACTCTACACTTGGAATTTCTTTAATGCTAGCTAGTATGCTCGTTTATTTATTCTCTTTTATTTACATTACCTATTCAATCACAGCATTTTTACGTAAGAAGACCAAGACCTTAGGAATATTTATGATTACTGGGGCTTCCATGAAGCAGATTCGTAAGCTGGTCTTCCGTGAAAATCTGTTGATTGGCATTTTAGCTATTCTGGCGGCTATCGTTCTCGGCCTTGTTATTACACCTCTTTTCTTAATGGGTGCAAAAGTCATTTTAAAGGCAGAAACATTTGGTATGTACATCCCTCTTCAAGCAATCAGCATAACCATAGGATTATTTCTGATTTTATTTGTTGTAATATCGACAGTTGTTACGAGGTTCATTAATAAAGAAGCGTCTATCCAACTTTTAAAAAGCGATACAGTTATCGAGAAATCTATTAAGCCTCATTATGGGTTATTAATACTAAGTATTTTGATGTCTGCCACTTTAGCTTACTTGCTAAAAATCGAGCATTCCATTGTAGACACTTTAAGTGTCCTTTATTATCTGTTATTTTTTATTAGCATTCTTAGTACGATTTATTTAGTTATTACACAAGGATTTCGTTTGTTTTTAAAAATATATGAAAAGTCTCCTGCCTATCTTCAAAAAACAAATATGCTTTTGGCGTCCAATTTAAATGCAAAAATGAAATCACATGCAAATATGCTGTTTCTAATTACTATCCTATTAAGCGGTGTCTTTCTATGTACAAGTATTTTATTTAGCTCTTATTACAATGTAAAAAAGGCTAGTGAAGAAAATTATCCATATAGCTTTCAATATATTGCTGATCCAAAAGCTGATGACAACATGGTAAAGGCTGATCTTGATTATCTTGAAGATACTTTATCAACTGTTCAAGCTCACAAGTATTTTATTGAGTTTAAATCAAACGAAGATCAACGCATTGGCTATATGGCGTTATCGGATTATAACCTGATCCAGCATCAGGACAACAAACTAAGTAAAGATGAATTTATTGCCGTCGCTGGCAGTCGAGATGTAGCGCCTACAACAAACAATGCCAGCGATCTGTATATAAAATCTTTAAAACTAGCCAGCACCCATGAGCAAAATCTGCTATCTACTGGCTTCCAACAAAGTTATTTCATTGTACCTGATGACATTTACAAAACCATTGACTACCCTATTTATAAAACGTATATCTATGAACTGGAAGATTGGACAGCCCACACAGATTTGGCAAAAATTATTACCAGTGACTTACCCTCTTTACCTGGAGAACGTTATGTAACATCCAAAATTGATTTATATAACACAGAGATGTTTGTTAAAAGCGTCATGTTCTTTATCGGCTCCATGTTAAGTCTAATTTTCTTAAGTGCAGCCATGAGTATATTGTACTTCTATTTACAAACAACATTACAACAAGAGAAGGAAAAGTATATTGGTATACGTAAGTTAGGACTTTCTAGAAATGAATTAGCTACCATTATCACTAAAGAATTGGCGATTCTTATTTTTGTACCATTCACCATAGCTATTACACTCTTGCTAATTACACTTTTTGCTATACAAACAATGGTTTCTACAGCATTTTTACAAGTTTCCATAGCTAGCTCTTGTTGTTTCTTTGTGCTTTTCCTCATTAGCTATGTATTAATTCGAAAAAGTTATTTTAAACGCTTAGTAAGCTAAAAAAATCGCACTCCTTAAGGGGTGCGATTTTTTCATAGTGTTGAAAAACAAACCAATTAATAGAATCTTTATGAAAAGCTTTTAACAAAGTTTTTCAAATAAAGTGAAGGTGTTAACTACTCATCTTAGTGAGGAGTGTCGTCACTCATCTCTTCTCCTCATTGAAAATAAAAGCCATAATTCAAATAATGGGCTATTTGATCGCTACTGCTGCTAAGGAAAAAACACTTCTGTAGAATGGTTGATTGGAGAGGAACCAGCGTCACTCCTAGGGGATTTAGCGTCGCAGATGAGACCTTGGAGCGAACGTAAGTGAGTGAAGCGGCTCATCGGACGCCCCCTGGAATGGACACTGGCGGAACGCAAATCAACCTCAGCCTTGTGAAAAGGTCTTTTTCTGCAGATGACATTATCTTTTCTACCAAAGAACGGGCTTTGCTACCATCAGCCATAGCATAATAAGCAATAATACTATATACATCCAGGTTTTACGATGCAACAGTGAAACAAATTGTAGATGATTAAATGCTGGTGTGTTAAAAGTACGCAACGTCGGTTTAAACGCCCTTGCTAGAAATACGATCGATGCAAACATCACGAGGAAGGTTAATACAATCCACGAGGTATTCAAATGATAGCCCGCATGCCACATTAACAAAATACCAGAGGCTACTAGTACATGCCCTGAATGTTTGACCAGCGTAATGGACCCCTTAAAGGCTTCTATATATGGTGGCATGTCATCCATGGAAGCTATGCGCATTTTTTTTACAATGGTTAGCACAACGAACAAAGGCCCAATCGAAAGAATAGCACTTAAAATATGTATATAAAGAAGAAGTGTATAAATGGAAAACATACTGTGTACTCCCCTTTTCATCAGTCCCCTTCATTATAGCATTCAAGCTGAATTTACTTTATCAGCAATTGTGAATCCTTTGTAAACACAGCCTGAATCATTGTTAAATTGTTTGAAAACCGTATAAAGAGGGTATTGTTTATAGTAACATGCACTTATAGAACAAAAGGAGTGATTTTTATAGGTATTCACCAATTTTTCACAAGTCTTAATGATTTAGAGCGTATTATTCGTTGCCCAGGTCGCTTCAAATTTGAAGAGCACAACGTGGCAGCCCATTCATGGAAAGTGTCCCAATATGCGATGTTTTTCGCAACGTTAGAAGAAATGCACGGTGCAACAGTTGATTGGAAATCTTTATATGAAAAGACAATCAATCATGACTTTGCAGAAGTGTTTATTGGTGACATTAAGACACCAGTAAAACATGCTAGCCCAGAGTTAAAGCAAATGCTCGCACATGTGGAAGAAAAGATGATGGAAAAATTCATTATCAATGAAATCCCTCAAGAATTTCAGGCAATTTTCTTTGAACGGATGAAAGAAGGAAAGGATCAGACTTTAGAGGGTCGGCTACTTGAATTTGCGGATAAACTCGACCAGTTTTATGAGGCTTTCGCAGAATTAAAGCGTGGTAATACTGACAAAGAATTTGTCTATATGTATCAATCAGCCCTTTCAAAACTGTTGGCAATTCCACTTGAAGCGACCGTCCACTATTTCCGCACAGAAATTTTAAAGGATGCAGTAAAGGAAAAAACACATATCGATATTCAAGCATTAACAAATGAAGTATTAACATCAAACTAATAGGGTGCATGTACAAGTTTTCCGATTGAAAAATTCACGGAAGGCTTTTTTTATTTTCCGCAAAAAGTCGTATAATGAGGAGAGATTGAATGGAGGGAAAGTATTGTCACAGGAATGCTCAATTATAGAGGATTTAATACCTCTTTATAAAAAACAACTGCTTCAAGCATCAACAATAGAATTTGTCGAACAGCATCTAACAACTTGTCAGCAATGTCAGCAGCTTGTAGCCAATTCATCAACTCAGAACGCATACTTACCCATGAAAAGAACAGTATCCTTTTTTCATATCATATTTATTGTATTATCCTTTATGTTTGCCATTAACTCGTCCTTACTTGGCAATCAAAAGGGCTTCGTCATCTCATATGCTCTTTTCGGCTGTCTTTCTTACCTTTTCTATAAAAATATCTGGATTGTTTTTATCATAAGCTCTTTGCCTGTATTCGTTTGGGCTATCATTAATAATCTTAATAACGAGCTCTATATTACAATCTTTTCTTTAACTGAAATAGGGGCGCTTGTGATTGGAGCTAGCTACATCGCACTTTTACATACCATTTTCGCTTTAATTGGCGCAGCTTTTGCCATTCTATTACGTAGGGTTTTTCAATAAACAAAAAAGCACCTTTGAACTTTTTTACCAAAGTTGAGGTGCATTTTGTTTGTTAGGCCTTTTTCACAAATTCTGATTTTAATTTCATGGCACCAAAGCCATCAATTTTACAGTCGATATTATGATCGCCTTCCACTAGACGAATACTTTTTACCTTTGTCCCAATTTTTAAAGTGGAAGAACTGCCCTTCACCTTTAAATCCTTAATAACAGTAACTGAATCGCCGTCAGCTAACAGATTACCATTTGCATCTTTTACAATAAGTGCATCTGATTCCTGTTCAGTTGCGTCCATACTCCATTCATGCGCACATTCTGGACATACATAATTTGCTCCATCCTCATATGTATATTCTGAATGACATTTTGGACAATTTGGATAAGCTGCCATTTTTGCTTCCTCCTTTTATATTTTTACTAGGAAAATCCTCTTTATGCTCCTATCTTTACATAGTCGACCTTATTTAGCAAAGGTTGTTCGTATTTTCCGTTCGCATTTGTGAAGAAAATATGAAACATCAGCACCTTTTTGAAGGTAGTACAAGATGTTTATAACGCTATTTGGAACACTTGCCCATTGACTAATTTGCCATTATCATCTTACTTGCATGTTTATCGATCATGCTTTATTATATCCATAAAGGCTGCATTGTTCGTATAATATTAAGTTTTAACCTTTAAGCTGTAAAAGGGAGTTTTATTATTGGAGTTGGAATGACGGGCCTCACACTACGGTGCATGAGGATAAGCAGGAAAACTTCTGCGAACACCCACTTTGAGGAGTGGTGGTTTAAAACTTTCTATAATAACTACGGCATACGCGGCTTTTTATACATGATTGATACAGCACCTTAGCTATTTAGGTTAAGGTGCTTTTTTATATTCAACCTACTCTCCTCTTCTCCTTATTCAATCACTTCCTAACCATTCATAAAAAGTAAGGACAACCTTCTTGTATTTTGTATAATTCCCTCCCATTTTGCGCATAGATGGAGTAACAAGGGAGGTTATGACATTGAAGAAAATAATTTATCTATTGGTTTTTACTTCACTACTGTTAGTAGCTTGTGGAAAGAGCGCTGAACCAAAGGAAGTGGCAGTCGATCAAAATACGAATGTTGAAGATATTGTAGGCGCGATTGTGAAAAACGAATTCTCTGTGGATGAATCAAAAGACGGTGTTGTCACAATTTCCATTCAAGATACAGATGTAACAGAAGGATCGAAAAGCCAGATGCTAAAGGATTCTACTAAAATTTTCGCTGATTTGTCCAAATTAAAAAATGTGAAGACACCTGCTATTACTTGGTATGCTCCTCTCACTGAACCTGATGGGGACAAAACAATGACTGAGGTTTTGAATATTTATTTTAGTGAAGAGGATTTTCACAAAATAGACTGGGCCAATTATCTACAGGTCGATATCGAGTCTAGCGCTACAAATTATCATGAAGATGAGGCTTTAGAAGATTAATCACATAAAGATACCCCACATCCTATTGTGGAGTATCTTTTTTTACATATTGTTCTATAGCGTTTTCCAAAAGAGAGTGCTTTATTTTGTAGTGAGTTGCTTGCCAAATTCCTTTCCCACCCTGCAGGATTATTAGTTGAGGAGATTCGTGCTTCACTTGAAGATCACAGGCAATAGCATTTGAAATTACCCGATCCATTTGTACAATGACAAGATATTTAGGCAATTCCGTTTGTAATTCTTTATATTCCTTTAATGCTGAAATACTACTTATACATGTCATGCTAATTTTTAACACAAGACAAGGTTTGAACTTCGATTGCTCTAAAACCTCGCACCATTTGTTTAATGTCGTTATTCGTTGCATTTAGTAACCCCCTAAACAGATTATATACTACAAGGGGTATTTTAGGTTACAAAAAAACACGAGACTACATACGTGCTCGTGCTTAAAATTTTCTATTTAAATGCCTTCCGTATTCATGAATACTAGACGCCAGCCATCAGGGTCTTCAATGGTTACCCCTTTCTCAGCCCAATATGGATTTTCAGGCTCAACTTCGGGATATCCCATGAGCGCAAGACGTTCGGCAATATGACGAATGGTATCTCTGTTTGGGATATAAAGTACGAGAAGATTGTCCTTACTTGGTGCTGGACAAGGGCTACCGTCACTATGCTCAGTAAATTCTAAGTGATAACCTGCATCTGGAAGACCAATCATTAAACCATTATAGCCACGATGTTCTGTAAACGAACCAATTTTCTTTAATCCGACACCTTCACAGTAAAATCGTTCTACTTCCTTTAGCTGATCGGTTGGTCTTGCCACACGCACCTGTGCGACTGCTAATTCATTTGTCCATTGCTGTTCCATTGTTATGAAATCCCCTTTTTAGACTATTGTAAAATGAGACCATAACGCTGGAAACAGTCCTAAGTCTGAAGTTATTGGATAAGAGCAACGCTAAAAGAAGCAGCTGTTTTCTCTTTTACTTCCTCTAAAGAAACACCATCTGCTAATTCTATCAGTTGCATGCCCTCTTTCGTAAAATCAAATACAGCCAAATCTGTAATTAATCGATGTACGACACCTTTACCCGTTAGTGGCAGTTCACATTGTTTTTTTATTTTAGATTCACCATTTTTATTCACATGCTCCATGACGACAATCACTCTCTTTGCACCGACGACAAGGTCCATTGCGCCACCCATGCCCTTCACCATTTTCCCCGGAATCATCCAGTTAGCAAGGTCTCCTGTTTCAGATACCTCCATACCTCCTAAGATGGCAAGGTCAATATGTCCACCTCGAATCATTGCAAATGATTCTGCACTGTCAAAGAAGGATGCCCCTAGAACTGCCGTAACTGTTTCTTTACCTGCATTGATTAAATCAGGATCTACTGCATCTTCTACTGGATAAGGACCAATACCGAGAAGTCCGTTTTCGGATTGTAAGAGTACGTCATAATCGGTTGGGATTGCATTCGCCACAAGTGTTGGAATACCTATGCCTAAATTGACATTCATACCGTTGGCTATTTCTTTTACTGCTCGGTTAACAATTTTTTGTCTTGTATCCATCATGCTTCCCCCTTCTTCACCGTTAAACGCTCAATACGCTTCTCATAATTTTCACCTAATAATACACGTTGTACAAAAACCCCTGGCGTATGAATATGATCAGGATCTAGCTCGCCTACTTCTACAATTTCCTCCACTTCAGCTATTGTAATTTTCCCAGACATAGCAGCTAATGGATTAAAATTGCGTGATGTTTTTCTGTAAACTAAATTCCCTAGCTTATCGGCTTTCCATGCTTTGACCAGCGCAAAGTCAGCAACAATACCTTCTTCCAAAATATATTCTTTGCCATCAAAAACCTTCACTTCTTTTCCTTCAGCAATTAGTGTGCCAACCCCTGTAGCTGTATAAAAACCAGGAATTCCAGCTCCACCTGCACGCAAACGTTCTGCAAGAGTTCCTTGAGGTGTCAACTCTACTTCTAGCTCACCACTTAAAAATTGTTGTTCAAAAATCTTATTTTCTCCTACATAAGAAGCAACCATTTTTTTTATTTGCTTGTTTGCTAATAGTAGACCCAATCCCCAGTCATCTACACCACAGTTGTTACTGACAACGGTTAAATCCTTAGTTCCCTGCTGCACTAATGCTGCGATTGATTTTTCGGGTATACCACATAGCCCGAAGCCACCTACAGCTAATGTATCTCCATCCTTAATATCCGCAATCGCCTCTTCAAACGAACTCCATACCTTGCCATTCCCCATCTCGAAACCTCCCTAAATTGCTCGTTTATTAAGGAAAATTCTACATCATTGCTATTTTACAAGTAAAGGAATTAATTAGAATACTACTTATTCTTATATGGAATAAATCTTTTTTCCCCATTCCTACCTATCATTTCAAGTAACTGTTTTAATGCATAAGATTGATAGGTATTTTTCTTCGTAATAATCCCTAAACGCCACGGCATTTCAAAATCATCTAATGGAATTATTTTCACATTGGTATTTGTTTGCTTAGCTGCAATGGAATGGGGTAACAATGTAACCCCTAGATTGGAGGATACTAACTCTACAATCAAGTCCCACTGTGAACTTTTATAGCCGATTGTAGGTGTAAAGCCAACACTTTCACAGGATTTAATTATATAGTCGTGAAGCGTGAACTCCTCTGCAAAGATAATGAACGTTTCATTTTTTAAATCTTGTAAAGCTATGGATTTCTGGTGTGCATAGGGGTGAGATTCATTCATAAAGACATAAAACTGGTCTTCTATAAAGGATTGAACAGCAAACTTCCTTTCATCTACTGGTAATACAACGATGCCCATATCAACATCACCATTTTCAACTAGCATTTCTACCATTTTTGCACCACGTTCGATAAGCGCTAAATGCACTTCAGGATATAGCTGATGAAATCCCCTAGCGATTTCTGGGAAAAATAATGTTCCAATTAAAGGTGGAATTCCTAATTTGATAGCACCTGTCTTAATATTTAATAAATCGTCTAGCAAAATATGTAGTTCTTGGACAGCCTGCATTATTTTTTGTCCTTGATGATAAACAATACTACCTGCGTCAGTAAGTTCTACATTACGCGTTGATCTGTTCAACAATTCAACTTGTAATGATGCTTCTAATTTTTTGATACTTTTGCTTAATGAAGGCTGAGATACAAAGGAATCATGTGCAGCCTTTGTAAAACTCCTATGCTCAACAACAGCCATAAAGGCTTTTAAATCTCTTAATTCCATCACTATCTTCTCCATTTATTCGTATTTGTTATAAAAGCATCTACAAGTACTACCCTTTAGCAATAAATTCTCCATCCTTTCTTTTTAATCCTTTGCAATGTGTTGAACTATAAAATTTAGATATTTTCACCCCTGCCATTATACGTATCTTTTCGACTTTTGGAGAGTTTTTTGAGAGTTATATGACCTACAATCAATTATAAATATTGTCATAATTTATCAAAGATTGGAGATGTAACAGATGTTGAAGCAATTGCTTGAAAATCGAATAGTTAATAGGCATTATTTAGGTCTTACATTTCAGCAACATGTTTATGAATTAAAGAACTGTGAGGAAGTTTTAGGAGTGAAAGCTAAATCGCTACATATTGAGAATCGTCATATTGCTGTTGGCTATATTGCTGATGACAGTATTTTCTTTAAAAGTGCTCATTTCGGAAATACCATGGTCACTTTAACAGATGGAATTCATCAAGCAATTGTTCAGCTATTTGTACAACATTCTGGTGAAATTTGCATTGAAGTGAAGCCTTATATTAAACATGCCAACATCGTGGCTGTTTATTTTCGGACAATTCTAGCTGATACTGCCATTGCCATTGACCTAAAAGGCGCATTAAAAAAATTCCTAGTAACTCATCATTATATGATTGAAGCAGATACGATCATGGAAGTTCATTATCAATCCATGCATCCCTATGTGCTCAAGAATTCTTATGCTGGGCATTTTGTTTTAGGGTGTACACCCGATGGTAGACAAGTAACAGGAGCCGAGGAGTATACATTAGCTAACCGTATAGCTAATTTAAAGTTTTCTCACATTATTACTCAGCAACAAGGCATACCAAAATTAATTGCTTTAAATATATTATTAACGTTTGTTATTACGAATAAGATTTTTGTTACTAACGAACTTTCTATGTAACTAATTGGATAGAGGATTTTACGATGTTATTTTCATTTATTTTATTGATTGTCATCATACTAGTAGCTTTATTTGTTATAAAATCTTTTTCTCTCTATAAAAAGCGTGCAGAAAAGAAAAAATTTTTACAAGAAAGACTTAAAAACCTTCTACTGACAAATATAAGCCAACTTAAATAAAAATTTTTCAAAGAGAAATGACCTTATCTTATTAAGTGCCAACAAAAAATACACCACCTTTATAGTAAAAAATAACTCTATAAAGGTGTGTATTTTTTAGTGAGCTTTTTCTAATGCTAATTTAATGCCAAATGCAATTAATATTGCACCTGTTAATCCTTCAATTACTGCCTTAGTTGATGGCTTTTTCATAAATGCACTAATTCGATCTAAAAGGTACACGTAGAAGATAAACCATAGCATTGTTAATGCTGTGTAAATTAGACCCATTATTAAAAAAGGAAAAAATGTTCCACTATTTCCATCTACAAATTGAGGGAGAAATGTTAGGAAAAATACTGCGACCTTTGGATTTGTCACATTTGTGAGAAACCCTTGTTTAAAGCAAGATTGGTGGGAATATTTGTGTTCTATACTTCCTACATCGTCTACAACTGGAGATTGTGTTCGAATTGTTCGAAGTGTCCACAAGGTCTTGATTCCTAAATAACATAAATAAACCGCACCAACATATTTTAAAACAGCAAATATATAGGCGGATTTTACAATAATCGCCGAAAGTCCAATAACAGCCGCACAAGTATGAATTAATAAACCGCAACAAGAACCTATGATTGTTTGTAAACCGCCCTTTCTACTTACAGTCAGTGTGTTTTTTGTTGCAATCGCTGTATCAGGGCCAGGTAAAATAATAAGTAAAATGCACATAACTAAGAATACAGATATATTGACCATATTACGCCCACCCTTTCTGTCAGAAAATTATAAAAGTAATTGTAACATACGCCAAGTCCAACAGAAAGATACAAAATTTTTCCGTTGACATATAACCGTAGGGTGTTATATATTCATAACACCCTATGGTTATATTTTATACAGATTCCTCTGCTAGTGGACTTAATAACGTTGAAAAAGGAGTAATAGAACATGACTGAAAAATTACAGGATATTGTCAAAACAATTACATTAAATGCCCCTATCGAAAAAGTTTGGGAGACTGTCGCAACAGCTGACAAAATAGCTGCTTGGTTTATGCCAAATGATTTTCAACCTATCGAAGGATACGAATTCACTATTCAATCACCGTTCGGCCCATCACCCTGTAAAGTAGAACGTGTAGATGCACCACACTTTCTACGATTTGCTTGGGATCAAGATGGCTGGTTCGTAACTTTTGAGTTAAAAGAAGTAGGCGAGCATACTGAATTTACTTTAACACATGGTGGCTGGAAGGAAGCTTCACATATTATTCCTAAAGCAAACACTGCTACTGAAGCCGTACGTACTAATATGGATAACGGATGGACAATGATTATTAATCATAAATTAAAAGAGGCTGCTGAATTCTAATGACTGAAGCAGCCATAAAGTATGATATTTTTCAAGCAATAGCTGATCCCACAAGAAGAAGCGTTTTACAGCTCCTTGCAGCAAGCGACAGACCTATTTCCAATATTACTGAGCATTTTACGATTAGTCGAACGGCTGTTGTAAAGCATTTAAAAATATTGGAACAGGCGGAGCTAATCTCTGCTCAAAAAAAAGGTCGTGAAAAAATCTATACGTTGCATAGGGAGCGTTTAAAGGAGATTGAAGATTGGCTCCAATACTTTCATTTATTTTGGGATAATAAATTGGCTCAGCTTCAAAGCATGGTTGAAGATCATTAAAGCAGAAAAAGAGCTGTCTTTTTGTCAGACAGCTCCTCATTTAAAAGAGATAAAATAATCCCCCATTAATGACTTCTATTTTAATTTTTGCTTCATATTGCTCCTCTAATGCTTTTTTTTCAATTTCATAACACTCTGGTTTATCCTCTATATCCTCATAAAAATAATCCAATACACGTTGATCACGTTGCCATCGTTTTTGTGCTTCCGTTGCCCAGGAATGGTCATCCTGCTCAATAATTGACTCAATTGTAGCTTTCAATCTTTCCAGTGCTCTGGCAGGCTTAATAATATATTGCACATGAAATACATTTTCTTCAGGTTCTATGTTAAAGTCCGAAGAACAAATCCTTTCATGAAAACCCTCCTTGATGACGCCCGTCAATAAATTAATGCCAAATGAGTAAAGCATTTCTTTTGTACGATCACAGCAATACGAAACTTTAAAGTTAACACCTAACCAGGGTGTTAAAATAACCTGCCCCATATCACGATCCACTTTTTCAAACAACTGAACATAAGCTCCTAGTTCCCTTGTAGCTAAAAATATCTGATTTAAACGTGGAGAGCCGTAATGAATAGCTTCCCCAAATAAATTACCAGCCATTGCTGTTTGATTTGTAATAAAGGTTACTTGCGCTGGATTTGGTTCGCTATTCGTTGCTTCAACATATTGCCAATAAAATGGCCTATTCATAATTCTTTTATCTATGTCTATCGTTAATTGAACGGTTAGATAATGATTCTCTTCTCCTAAAATTGCACAGTTATTCTCCATAAAAAATTCCTTTAAATAGTGGTGAACTTGCTGTGGATACATAGCTGCACCTCCCTACCTTATACAGATTCTTTAAAGTTTGTTAAAATGGCATCTAAATCGCCAACCACCTTCTCGAACACATCAATTTTTGTATGAAGCAATTCCAAGATTTTCTCTTCAATTGTATGTTCAATGGCAAGATTATAAATATGGACATCATGCTCCTGTCCCAAACGATGGACACGACCAATACGTTGCTCTAGCTTCATTGGATTCCAAGGTAGATCATAGTTGATTACATGATGACAAAATTGAAGATTTATCCCCTCTCCACCTGCCTCGGTAGCGATGAGCACCTGTGCTCTTTCTTTAAATAGGTGCTTCATATAATCTCGTTTACTTTTATTAAACTTACCATTAAATAGCACACTTGATATGCCATTAGAATGTAAATACCATTGTAAATAAATTTGCGTAGCACGATATTCTGTAAAAATAATAACCTTGTCATTTGCTTGTTTAACAATTTCCAATGTCTTTTCCGCCTTTGAATTCACTTCCAAGGTCATTAATTTAGTAATAATTGCTTCAATTTCTTGTGGTTGTACATGATCATCTAGCATATTCGTTAATGTTAATGCCGTAGCTTCCTTGCTACTACACATTTCTTTTTGCAACGTAATTAATGAAAATGACCCTGTGTTTTGAAGGTTGCCAAGCATTTCATAAACTTCTCTTTCTTCGTCCGTAAATGTAATCGGTACAATTTGAACACGACGATTTGTCCAATCAATCCCCGTATCTTCCCTACGATTTCTTACCATTACCTGATTAACCAACTCTTTTAAATAATCATCATGTTCTAAATCATGCTTGCTAGCAGAGAAAGCCGATTGGAAGGCATCATAGTTACCAAGATGCCCAGGCTTTAATAAGGAGATTAAATAATACAATTCAAAGATATCATTTTGAATAGGTGTGGCAGTTAATAATAAGCAGAATTTTTTCTTTAAGCCTTGTACAAACTCGTAAATTTGTGTTTTATTATTTTTTAATTTATGTGCCTCATCAATAATTATCATGTCATAATCCTGCTCATAAATGCGCTCTCTATGTGGACTCTTTTTTGCCGTATCCATACTCATAATAAGGACATCATAGCGCTCTATCGGGCAATTTTTTTTATATGCGACGGCAGGAATATGAAATTTTATATTTAACTCTTCAATCCACTGATTAATTAAAGAAGCAGGTGCTAAAATTAATGCTCTTTTCACAAGACCTCGAATAAGGTATTCCTTTAAGATTAAGCCCGCTTCTATTGTTTTACCTAGCCCCACTTCATCAGCTAAAATAGCTTTCCCATTCATACGTTCAATAACTGTTTCAGCTGCTTCTAACTGGTGTTTCAAAGGTTGTAAATTAGGTAAGTACTTTGTAGCCTGCAATCCTGTAAAATCAGGAATTAGTTTCATTTTCACAATATCATAGTTCATCTTGTACAATGTCCAGCTATCCCATTTTTCAAGATGATTTAATCGATCGATAAAGCCCTCTTCCCACTCGGACGACCTTTCTATTTTCATGATCATCACCCCATGTCATTTTTTCTAGTTTAGGGTGTCCAAAAAAGGAAAAGCTATGTTATTTCTAGATGAAAAACACCTAATGAAAGTTATTTTTTCATTAGGTGTTTGTTAATTCATCTATTTACGGAATTGTTTTGGAGATTTTTCAGCAAATTCTTTAATGATAAATGAGAGTTTCTCAGGTACATTTTAGATTTTTTGAGTTGACGAACATTTTTTTCTCTAATAGATAGACTCTTTATTAAAATGTTTCGCGATATCCATGACAATCATATTCTCTGTATAATGTTCTTATATATACTCCATAATCAGCGTTATGTTTTCTTTTTTATATTGATAGTCCATCAGAAGTATTTCTTCTAAAATATACATCAAGACAAAAAGAAAGGAACACCAACAATATATTAGTGCTCCTAAAATTGATTATTTTAAACTTTCCTGTAATAGCTTACGATTACGTTGTTTGAAAATGTCATTATGTGAAGAAACAATACCTCCCTCAGAAGCATCAGGTTGAATATACTTCTTCGCACTATTCACTGCATGAAGTGCATCATGAAAGGCTGCTGCAATTAAATGAATTTTACCATCATGGCTCAAAATATCACCCGCAGCATAAAGGCCTGGGATCGATGATTCACTATTAATCGTACCAGCGATAAAATAATCATTTTTGCGCTCAATGGCTAATGGACTATTATCTAACAATTCTTTATCACGCACATACCCATGACTAATAACAACTTCATCAACAGGAATTTCTGTTACAGTCCCAGTTTCATGATTTGTTAAAGCAATAGCTTTAATCATTCCTGCTTGATCGTCTGCAATCAGCTTAGTAATTTCAGAATTGAAATGGCATTCGATCGAACTATTTGCAAGCTCTGTAATTTGAGCCTCATGTGCAGACAATGTATCTTTTCGATAAGTTAAATAGACCTTGGATGCTACCTCCGTTAATTCTAATGCCCAGTCTACCGCTGTGTTACCACCACCAGAAATAATAACTGCCTTATCTTTAAATTTTTCATAGGATTTAATTGTGTAATTTAAATTAGATACTTCAAAGCGTTCAGCCCCCTCAATTTCAATTTTTTGAGGATTTAGGATGCCACCACCAATAGCAACGATAACTGTTTTGGAATAATGAATATTCCCTGACTCTGCTGCGATGACAAATATACCATCTTCATTTTTAGCAATGGACAGCACTTTTTCATTTGTATAAATAGAAGGATTAAAGGTTAAGGCTTGCTCAACTAATTGTTTAATTAGTTGCCCCCCTGATATAGGCGTTACACCTCCCACATCCCAAATCATTTTCTCTGGATAAACATGAATTTTACCGCCTAGCTGTGGTTGTGATTCAATTAGCTTGGTTTTCATTTCACGTAAACCACAATAAAAGCTTGAATATAAACCCGCTGGCCCACCACCAATAATGGTTACATCATACAATTCTTGTTCTAACAATTCCTAACACACCTTTCATTTGGTCATTACTATCTCAACAATTGGACTAGCTCGTACTGCATAACAGCTCAATCGTAAATGTCTAAATGTAAATATTGCTTTGGAAAATCCTCCTTAACTCCATTATACGATAATGATAATCATTATCAAATAAAATTATAACAAATCATGATATTAATAACAGATGTGGTCACCTTTTATTAATATTTTCATTTATGTAATTAGTAAAAAAATAAATTTATGTATTTGTCCCTAAAAATTTTCATCATTATGCTTTTGCACTATTCATTCTAAAAGCAGATTATACGTTTTACTTACTTTTTGATACACTATTGGAAAAAAGATCGAGGGCACAATGAAAAGAAAAATTTTTATATTACATGAAATCTATGGAGTTAATCATTTTATTGAAGAACAAATACAAATATACAGCGATGAGGACACTGCCGTTTCCCTTATTTCACTTTATCCAGAAGGGCTTTCCTTTCCATATGACCAGGAAAAACAAGCCTATGACTTTTTCTTACAGACAGTTGGCTTTGATGCTCCTCTTGAGTTGCTTTCCCCAAAAATATTGGAGGCTTGTGAAAACTACAACGAGGTAATATTAATTGGATATAGTGTAGGTGCAACTTTAGCCTGGAGATTAACTACACTCCCCCTACACCGTGTCATTTGTGTATATGGCTCACGGATCCGCCAATACCTTGATAACATTCCATCTTGTCCAACTTTGGTTGTTTTACCTAGCCATGAAGATAGTTTTGATATTCAATCATTGAAGGATACTCTTGTAAACATACCGAATGTTCAAATCAAACAATTTCAAGGCTTACATGGCTTTATGGATGCCTCTAACTCAAACTACTGTCAGTTGAGCCACTCGCAAGCACTCAACGACATTCAATACTTTTTACAAGCTAGCAAGCTATAGGAGGAATAAACGTGGAACAAAATATTGATATTCAGGTTGATCCATATATTGAAGCAGGCAATGTTATTTATCCAAGCTTCCATCTTTCTCTACAACCTGGCACGATTATAGGCATCTATACAGATGTTTCCAAAATACATACATTAATGCAATGGTTTATGAAACGAGATGATACGTATACTTCTTTTCGTGAAAGCTCGTTATATGAGCGACTCACAGCGCGCGAGTATATCCAGTTCATTTTAAAGCTTTTTAACCGCCCAACTAATGAAACAGAGAACATATTGAAGCTTTTTAAACTTACTGAACAAAAAAACAATAGAATTAGTAAGCTTTCTAATAGTGAAAAACAGCGATTAAAACTATTGAATATGTACCTACATCCGGCATCTATTCAAATTTTAGAAGAACCCTTTCAAAATATAGATGAATTTTCAAAGCAAACTATCCAACAGTTATTAAAAAATCTCGCAAAAGAGCATAAAATTATCATTTTGTTATCAAATAATCTAGAAGACTTAATGGTTGCAAGTACAACTATACATCGATTAGATGGTGCAGACTTACATCCTTTAGACGTAAAAGAGGGTAGCCTTGAGCAAGCTCCAAAGCCTCTTGAAGATGCACCAATTCGACTAGATAAAATCCCAACAAAGAAAAATGAAAAGATTATTTTATTTAATCCACCCGAAATTGATTATATTGAAAGTGTTGAAGGAGAAGTATCTATTTATGTAGCAGGTGAAGCTTATCCATGTACTCTATCGCTAAATGAGTTAGAGCAAAAATTGACACCATTCGGCTTTTTTAGAAGCCATCGTTCTTATATTGTGAACCTACAAAAGGTTCGAGAGATTATTACTTGGACACGCAATAGCTATAGCTTAGCACTCAACAGTACAGAAAAGACAGTTGTTCCACTGTCGAAAAATAAATTGGCAACTTTAAAGGAAATACTCGGAATTTAGTAGATTTCCCAGGAAATAATCGACTCCTGTCACCTTTAATAAAATTCCATTGAAGGTTCTTTTTCTGCCTTTCACATGATTTTTACTGTGAGCCTTACCCTTGTTGTTTATAGTGTAGACATCAACAACAAACAGGAGGTTACACATGAACGCAGTGATTGATGTGCAACATTTGAAAAAAATTTTTAATAATGAAACAGCATTACAGGATGTTTCCTTTACCATTAAAAAAGGGGAAATATTCGGCTTTCTTGGCCCAAGTGGTTCTGGTAAAACTACTACAATTAAAATATTAACCGCACAAACAGATAAATCGGCAGGTAATGTTCTATTATTTGGGCAACATGCATCTGAAATGAAGCAAAGTCAAAATCGTAAACGTTTTGGTATTTTAACAGATAATAGTGGCTTGTATACGAGACTATCAATTGAAGAAAATTTAATACTTTATAGTAATTTATATCAGCTATCTCAATCTGCTGTAAAAGAAGCTTTGGACTTTGTCAATTTATATGCAGAACGTAAGAAAAAGATCAGTCAGCTTTCCAAAGGAATGATTCAACGTGTTACACTTGCTCGTGCAATTATGCACAAGCCCGAATTATTATTTTTAGATGAGCCTACTTCTGCTTTGGACCCAGTAAATACACAACATATATATAATGGCTTACGAAAATTAAATGCTATGGGTACAACAATTTTTTTAACAACACACAATATGAGCGAAGCAGAAATACTTTGTGATCGTGTTGCTTTCCTGCATAAAGGGAAAATCCGAGCAATCGGCGCTCCAAAAGATCTAAAAAAAGAATTTGGCTCTGACACTATTACAGTAGAGCTTAAAAATGGTGAACAGGAAATTATAGAAAATGGTTCTCAAGATGCAGAGAAGTTATTTCAATGGATGCAATCCGATCAAGTTACACGTATCTATACAAACGAGCCAACACTAGGTGACATTTTTATGCAAATAACAGGGAGTGATTTAGTATGAATATTTCAATGACACGTATTCAAGCTATATTGATGAAGGATTATAAGGAATTCTCACGTAACTATGCCGTATCAACTATGGTATTACTACCACTTATAATGGCGTTTTTATATAATCAATTAGGTGCAAATACTATTAGCATGTATTTTCTACCAATTAACATGACATTTTCCATAGTGACTACTTACGTACAATGTAGTTTAATTGCAGAAGAAAAGGAAAAAAACACTCTTCGCAGTCTTATGCTCTCCCCTGCCTCACTTGGAGATATTTTAATTGGTAAAAGCCTGTTTGTTCTAATTGTTACAATTGTATCTGTAACAATGGCTATTTTTCTAGTTGGCTACGAACCTGCAAACCTTTTTATCTTAGCAATTGCATTATTGCTTTCTGCTGTGTTTTATATTGCTCTAGGTACAATATGTGGTTTATTTGCTAAATCTATTATGGAAGCATCTATTATTGTGTTGCCTGTAATGGTTATCTTCTCATTTGGTCCTCTGGCCTTAGCTCTATCTTCGGCATACCCAATCTTAAAATTAGCTGAATGGCTACCAAGCTCACAGTTATTACTTTTAGCAGAGGCGTTAGAAGGTAAGTATTCTATGGCAGATGTTCTTATTCCTATGATTACGATAATTGTATGGTCTCTTCTTTCTTGGATTTTCGCAGCAATTATCTATAAAAAAAGAATGGTCGATTAAAGACCATTCTTTTCTTCAGGTAATAATTCCTTCTCCCGTTTTTCAATTTCCTCTAACGTATCTGCATACCATACACCGACAAATCTTGAAGGGACGGACTCCTCAAAATAATCACCATCATAGAAAGATAAAGGAAATAACATACCCTTTTCTATATATTTCTTAATTGTTTGATAGAAATGATCATTCTGTTGTGGGCTTTGTGCTGAATAGGAGCTAAATTTATTGATGGGCTTTCCTAAAGCATCATGAAACATCAGCATTGAGGTTGAACCATTTTGGCGGAAATTTAAGTCTATTGCTTGAACATCACCAGCTTCCGTGACAATTAAATCAAAGCCTGCCACACCTACAAAGCCTTCCTCAACGCCACGTTCCATAATATGCTTTCCTACTTCAATTACTTTTTCGGGTACTTTATCTACAATGATATTCCCTTCGTAAATGCCGTTATCATCCGTAATTTGCTGGGAAGCTCCTAAGTATTGAATCCCTAGCTCCTCTGAGTAAACAAATTGACAGCTATAGTTGTCCTTTGTCTGTAAAAGCTCCTCAATAATTATACTTTCAGTTCCTGTCATGCGAAATTGTCGTAAACCTTCCGTCAATTCATCTTTATTATGACAAATGGTAACGCCATATCCTCCCGAGGTTGGCGAATCATCACCAGGCTTTAATACTACAGGGGGCTGCCAATTTTTAATGGCATCTGAAAGTCTATACGTCTCCACATTTAAACGACTTGGCACATATTTACTATCGATTAAATGATCAATATAAGCTTTTGTATTCAACTCATTAAATTTCTCCGCATCCATCCAATAACATTGACGATCCATATGCTCCAGGTCGTGTATATATTGACATACAATGGTCTTCCCTTCCTTACACCAAGTTTGGATCTGTGCCAGATATTCCTCTTGAGTCTCATAGCTATAAGGCTGTTCTACCCATGGTAATCCTGCTAATTGATGAAGCTCTTGCGCCTTTTCTGTTTGTGTTGCTCGATGTACTAGCACGGGGATATCAGCAATAGCAACTTCTCTTGAGGTTAAAGCATCTAGCTTATGAGGATCATCCATCATCCACGGATTATCGCTATACGGTGTTCTTGGTGTATACACAGCATTATCACCATAAATTTGTCTTAACGTGTATTTAGGTTTCAAGTAGATTACCCTCTTTCAATTTTTCGGTACTCTACTCTACCCTCCCCTTTATTTTTTGACACTTTTTATAAGAAAAAAGGGTTTTACGGGTTATATAAATCCCTTTTTATACCTATTAACATCCCAATTGCACTAGTAGACTTTCTAAATGCTTTTTCACCTGTGGCCATTCTTCTATTGTAATGCTATACATAACGGTATGCCTAGTTGTCCCATCTTTGCGAATCATATGGTTACGCAATATTCCCTCTTTTGTAGCACCAATTCGCTCAATTGCCTGTTGAGAACGAATATTTTCATGATCCGTTTTTATTTGTACACGTTGTAAATGAAGATGCTCAAAAGAGTATCGTAATAGCAAATACTTACAATTAGTATTAATAGCTGTACGCCAGTATGCGGGTGTTAGCCATGTATAGCCAATTTCTAATCGCTGATGCTTGTCATCAATATCCATAAAACGTGTAGACCCGATAATGTCCCCTGATTGTTTATCCACAATCACAAATGGAAATTCTGTTTTTTCGTTTTTTGCCTTTAATGCGTTTTCCACAAATTTATTCACATCTTCCTTTTTTTCTATGGTTGTGGACATATGTGACCAAATTTCTGGATAACTTCCTGTCTCTAAAATTCCTGGTAAATCGCTCAATTCTAAAGGCTTTAGTTTAACCACTTCATTTTCTAATGTTATAAATTCCATTACACTTCACTCCTTTTTACTTATTTAACGGTAAAATTGATATGATATATATAACCAATTACTAAAAAATCAACCATACCAGAGGAGGAGGAAATTATCTGGAGCTCTCCATTATATTTACAGGCAATCTAGCGAAATACATTCAAATCTATGAAGAAATAAAGCATAAGATTATTACTAAAAAATTACTTGCTCATGAACAACTGCCTTCTAAACGAGCTCTCGCCCTAACATTGAATGTGAGTGTACACACCATAAAGGAAGCCTATGAGCAGTTACTTGCAGAAGGCTATATTTATAGTAAAGAGCGTTCTGGTTATTTTATTGCGCCCTTTGAATTTGATTGGCTACAGCAAGTACCCCGGCATGTATCTGTTCCAAGTAACAATATCCCTAACAATATACAATTTGATTTTACAAATGGACATGTGGATAACGAGGCTTTTCCCTATGCTGCTTGGCACAAGCTTATAAAAAAGCATTTTAATAGTAACAACTTATCAACAAGCCCTTGGGAGGGAGAGACAACTTTACGCACAGAGATTGCCCGCTATGTAGAGCGTTCTCGTGGGGTTAGCTGTGATGCTTCACAGGTATTTATATACAGTGGTACACAAAGCCAGCTTCAGGCTCTTTGTCATTTTCTTGGGTCTGCGATACGCGTTGGGTTAGAGGAGCCAGGATTTAAAAGAGTGCGTGCCGTTTTACAGCAATGTGGATTGTCCACAGAGGCGATTCCTGTGGACTATTCAGGGGTTACACTCCCTGCAACACCAATTCACATGTTATACACAACACCTGCTCATCAATTTCCATTAGGCATGATTATGACCATAGAAAGAAGAGTGGCATTGTTACAATGGGCTAACTCGAACACGGGGCTTATTATTGAAGATGATTATGATTCCGAATTTCGTTATAAGGGGCTACCAATCCCGTCTTTAGCAAAAATGGATCAGCTTCAGCGTGTCATTTATTTCGGAACATTTTCGAAAACATTGCTTCCATCCTTACGCATTAGTTATATGATCCTTCCAAAGTCTTTAGTAGTGCCGTTTATGACTTTTCATTCTGAGCAAAAATCGGTTGTCTCCAAAGTAGACCAACTTGTCTTAGCAGACTTTCTTGCACAAGGTCTATTCGATAAGCATTTGGCAAAAATGCGAACAATCTATCGTAAAAAACAACAAGCATTATTGACCGCCATCTCTTCACATTTTTCAAATGAATTTCAAGTAATCGGTGAAAAATCCGGACTTCATATAGTCATCAAGCTACCACAACATCTCACCGAGAGTAGAGCGCTCCAGCTTGCTCAAGAGGTAGGGGTTCAAGTCTATCCATGCTCTACCTCCTATCAGAATGGAACAAATGAAACCATGATCATTATAGGGTATGGTGGACTGACACTTCAGCAAATAAATGAAGGAATTGCACTCCTTGCGTCCGTTTGGCAATAGCATGTGATTCATTAGTTTGTCGAAATCTCATTTAAATAAAGCGAAACTTTATATAGTTTTTTTCGTATTTAAAGTTAAATGGACACATAAGGGGATAAGACAATAATGGAGAATCGAGAGTTATTAGAGCAGCATTTACAAGAGATTCAAGTGTGGGAAAAAGATCAAAAAGATTTATGGTTTTGGGAGAAATTAGGGAGAATACCATTTAAATTATTAGATAAAATGACACCTGCCTTTCTCCAAAATAAAATTGCTTTATTGGTAGATGAACTAGGCAATTATATTCAGTCCGGTGGAAAGTATTTAATCAATGAACAAGCCATGATACAAAAAATTCGTGACCATTCTTCCACTCAGCATATTATAACTATATCTGATATTGGTCAGATCCCTTTAGAGGACATGATCTCCCTCAGTGACAAATTACAAAATGAACGTGTGAAATTTGCTACTGTACAAGGAGCCTCTACTGGCTTTGGTGGCATCTTTACTTTAGCTATTGATATTCCAATGATTTTAGGGACTGCACTAAAAACTTTGCAAGAAATAGCAATTATTCATGGCTATGATCCGAACGATAAAATGGAACGTATTTTTATTGTAAAATGTCTACAATTTACCTCTGCTGATATTGTTGGTAAAGAAGCAATCTTACAGGAGCTTTCTACTATAAATAGCTCAAAAAAGGCTTCAGATAACATGATTTCTCAGCTTCAAGGATGGCAGGAGGTATTTTACACATACCGTGATCAGCTAGGCTGGAAAAAGCTGTTTCAAATGATCCCTATCGCAGGGATGGTTTTTGGAGCCTATGCTAATAAAGGCATGATTCAGGATGTAGCCGAAACTGGTATTATGCTTTATCGTAAAAGACGTATTTATGAAAAACTTACTGAACTAGATTGTTGATCGACAAAAGATGACACTCCAAATATGGGTGTCATCTTTTTTGTGCTTTATATTTTAATAAGTATTTTTCCTTGGTGCTGACGACTTTCCATAAATTCATGAGCCTTTTTCATTTCCTCTAAGGCAAATATTTTAGCAATTGGCACCTGAAAACTGTCTTCGTTTACTAAAGAGAAAATATCCTGCGCCACCTGTTGTAACAGTTCTGGCTTCAAAGCTCTTGTCGTACCTAAGCTAAATCCTTTTATATTGCGGCAGCTATTGTGTAAATCTGCTGTTTTTATATTTCCTGCTCTTCCTCCACTATTCCCGAATTGGACAAGAGTGCCATAAGGCGCTAAACAAGTTAAACTCTCCTCGGTGATAGCTCCTGCAATAGAATCGTACACAATATCAACACCCTGACCCTTTGTAAGTTCATTGACATTTGTACTAAATTGATCATATGTAAGTACATGATCCGCACCAAGCTGATAAACAATTGGGGCTTTTTCTAAATTACTCACCGTACCTATAATCTGTTTAGCTCCGAGCCTTTTGGCCATTTGGACAAGCATTGTCCCTACCCCACCAGAAGCAGCATGAATTAAGACGGCATCCTGCTGACCAATGGCCGCTATTTGATGTGTTAACATATATGATAAAAATAAAACTGTCGGTACAGCTGCTACCTTCTCGATTGGTACCCCACTAGGAATTTTAAAAACTAGTTGTTCCTTTGCTACTACAAATTCTGCATAAGCACCGTTTTTCGGGAATGCGATAACTTGGTCACCCTTTTGAAAACCACTGCTATCATTAAAAACTTCTTCAATTACCCCTGCAACATCTAAACCAAGAACCATCGGAAAATTTGCTTTAGCTTTATTACCTGTGCGATTTTTAATATCTGCAAAATTTACGCTTGTATGGGTTGTCCTTATTAAGACTTCACCCTCAGAAATAGTCGGTTTTGGACAATCAATAAAAGTTAAAACATCCGATGTACCAAATTCATTGATAATAATAGCCTTCATAAATTTCTCCCTCCTTGCTATGGTAAAATTATATACTATATATAGAAATGATGGAGGAATATTCATGAAAATCAAACCTAAGCACGCCATGTACAATGGTATATCCTACAATTTTTTTGATGGAACAAGCGATAAGGTATGTTTTATGCTCTCTGGCACGGGCTATACCTATGATAAACCTATACTTTATTATTCTACGGCATTACTGTTAGAACTTGGCTATGATGTCGTCCAAATCAATTATACATTTGAGCAACAGCAATTCGAACAGGACTCCCAAGCCATATCAAAAATGGTCTATCGTGTTGCCAACCCTATTGTAGAAAATAGCTTGCAATCAAAGCCTTATAGAGAAGTCGTTTATCTAGGAAAATCTTTAGGTACTATGCCTATTGTCGATTATTATATGCAGCAGACTCCTTCTATTCCTGCTCGTTATGTACTTTTCACCCCATTACTTTCTCTTCAACATACAATGACAAATCTATTAGACAAACATGCATTTTTAGCAATTGGTACAGCGGACCCTCATTATTCACAGGAGAAGCTAGCGCAACTTGCTACCCTTCAGCTTGCTGTTTTTGAGGACCTTAATCATTCACTTGAAATTCCTTTGAATGCTGTTTTATCCATACAGCACTGCCAATCGCTGATAACACAATTAAAAATCTTCCTACAAAATAATTAGTAATATTTTTATAGTACTATTTACCAAAATCGTGTACATATGCTACACTAGCAAAAATACATTGAAGAGAAGAGTAAATAAGGCTGTTCTTCCCAGAGAGCTCGGATTGCTGAAAACGAGTAAGAACGAATTATTGAAACAAGCCTCGGAGTAGCGCATTGGATTTTGTTTGAATGATGGTGCGACGGGAACTCCCGTTATAGAGTTACAGTATAAGCATAGGCTCTATGCCGTACTGAAAAGGCTATTATGGTGACATAATAGTGAACTAGGGTGGCACCACGTGAGTATATAAATTCTACAACCTCGTCCCTAAGACTAATCGTCTTGGAGGTGGGGTTTTTTATTTTGCAAATCGTCACTTTGCTTAAGGAGGAATTTATATGAGAAAAGCTTTAGAAAGCTGGCGTTATCCTGCCATCCTATTATGTAGTATTGGTGTTTCAAGTGTTGGCGAATGGATTTATTTTATCGCCTTAAATTTAATTGTGTTAAACCTCACAGAATCTGCTCTGGCTGTCTCTGGATTGTATATTGTAAGAGCGATCTCTTCCTTGTTCACTAATTTTTGGTCAGGAAGCCTAATCGATCGTTTTAATAAGAAAAAGCTAATGATTTTTCTAAATTTGGTTCAATCTATACTCATTGTCATACTCCCCTGCTTTTCTAGCCTCTTGTGGATGTATGTCCTTGTTTTTCTCATTACAGTAGCTAGCTCTATGTATCAGCCGACATCTATGACTTATATCACTAAGTTAATTCCTGTCGAACAAAGGAAACGTTTTAATGCATTACGCAGCTTACTCGACTCTGGTGCATTTCTAACTGGACCAGCAATCGCAGGTTTCTTGTTCACAGTCGGAACACCCTATATGGCCATATATTTAAACGCGATTGCTTTATTTCTATCAGCCTGTATAACGTTCAAAATGCCGAACATTGAAGCCCTTGAAAAATTTATTAATCGTACAGAAAAAGCATCCCTTTTTCGAGTATTGCTTCTGGATTGGCAAATGGTTATACGCTTTAGCTTAAAAAATTCCTATGTTATGGTAGTCTATTTGTTGTTTAGTGCTATCATCATCTTGATGACAGCTACTGATTCTTTGGAGGCTGCCTTTGCAACACAGATATTAGCTTTATCCGAAGGAGAATATGGGATTTTAGTCAGTATCGCAGGGGTAGGTGTTTTATTTGGCTCGCTAACCAACTCTGTTATTGTTGAAAAAATACCAACTTCTTGGTTAATAGGTATGGGGTCTCTCGTAACAGCACTGGGCTATTTAATATTTACCTCATCCTTTTCCTTTCTTATAGCTGCTATAGGTTGCTTTGTATTATCCTTTGCAACTGCCTTTGCGAATACAGGATTTTATACATTTTATCAAAATAATATTCCCTCTGAGAGCATGGGTCGTATAGGAAGTATTTATGGATTTTTTGAAGCACTTTTTATTATTATTTTTACTACTATTTTTGGGATTTTCGCTGAATGGATTACTATACGCTCAGTTGTCATTAGTGCATCCTTTATGATGGCATTTGTAGCTGTCATTCTACTATGGCTAAATATAAAACCTTCGAAAAGCCACTATTATAAAAGGTTGATAAGTAGCAAGCAACAGTAATCTCACTTTTCATATAAAAATTAACCATCTAATGTCTACTAATTACTGACATCAGATGGTTTTTATCGTAATAAGCAATCTTATATATATCCTAATTCAAAGGATAGCTGCTGTGCAGTTTTAATGACTTCCTGTGTTATACTTTCTAATTTTTCAGCATCTGTATCATATTCAAAGCACTCTGCACTAATGGCTGCAATTGTTTGTTTATTTGAATCAAATATAGGTGCTGCTATGGATACTGTCCCCTTTGTTTTTTCTCCAACGCTTATGGCAAAGCCTTTTTCTCTTACATCATTGAGGCTCTCTATCAATTTTTCTTTCTCAGGCTCCTCAAGTTGTTGGAAAAATTGTTGCTGTACATCGCTTTTAGAAAACGCAAGTAATACTTTATTTGGAGCTCCTATAGGATATGGAATTTTTTCACCAATCATATCAATAATACGGACATTTTTAGGACTATCAATTCGATCAATAATAATGGATGCAAACTGTTTAGCAATACTTAAATAGATTGTTTCTCGAACATCATATGCAAGGTTTTCTAATAGAGGATGCGCTTTTTCTCTAATATCCGTCTCATGATACATTTTCATGCCTAGTTGCAGCCATGTATACCCCAATCGAAATTCTTTTTTATTCTCATTTCTCTCTACTAAATCAAAACTCTCTAATGTATATAATAATCTGTAAATTGTGCTAGTAGGCAAGTCTGTTTCATTAAAAATTTCTTGCACAGTAAAAAAACGCTTCGGATGCTTCGCCAGTATATTTATAACTAACATTGCTCTTTCGATTGATTGAATCATTACAATTACTCCCTTTCATTTCCCCATATAATCACTATCTTAAGGTTTTTATAGATCCATTTAGCTTTTACTAGGATCATTATGAAATTAAAATTCATGCAAATTATCAAATTTTTATGTACCTTCAATTTTTTACATGTAGCCCTGCTTTTAAATGTAGTTTCATTTTATTTTAACTAATTTTTATGCATATAAATAGATGCTACATGAAATATATACATAGTTCCACTCAATTAGCGCAGAAAATTACGAGTATTCACAAAAATTCAAATTGACAATTTGTTGTTTTGCATTTACGATGAATTTATATTCCACTATGTAGATTTAATTTCATATAGTGAAAAATATATAACGGTAAAAATATGTATTTCTCTACTAATTATCTATTTATATCATCTTGAAAATAAAAAACTTTTCTATAAAAGGAGAAAAAATCATGAATACTTTTATGTGGGATACACCCGAAAAACTACGTGCCCTATTATGTGAACTTGTGAGCTGGGAAAGCCGTACATTAACGGAGGGTGAAAATAAATTTGCCTTTCGACTAAAAGATAAATTGTTAACGCTTCCATATTTTGAAAAGCACCCAGACTTGATTGAA
>NZ_DJAU01000053.1:0-11472 GCF_002429725.1 Lysinibacillus sp. UBA5994
TTTGGAACGGATGATTTTGGACGGGATATTTTTTCCAGGATCATTCACGGTGCAAGGATTTCGCTATGGGTAGGCTTTTTCTCTGTTATTTTGTCCGTGATAATTGGTAGTTTACTTGGCATCATTGCAGGTTATTATGGAAAATGGATCGATACGATAATTTCACGTATTTTTGATATTATGCTAGCTTTCCCTAGTATGCTACTAGCGATTGCAGTAGTATCAGTGCTTGGTCCATCTTTACAAAATGCATTAATCGCCATTGCTATTATTAACGTACCGAATTTTGGGCGCTTAATCCGTTCTAAGGTTTTAAGTGTCAAGGAAGAGGAATATATAGTAGCGGCAAAAGCAATTGGTATGCGTGATGCACGAATTCTATTTTCGCATATTTTGCCGAATTCCATAACCCCAATAATTGTACAGGGAACACTAGCAATTGCGACAGCCATTATTGAAGCGGCAGCATTAGGTTTTCTTGGGCTAGGGGCTCAAGCTCCAGCACCAGAATGGGGAAAAATGTTAGCGGATGCACGGAAGTTTTTATTAAATGCTCCGTGGACGATGATTTTCCCTGGTTTAGCTATTATGTTAACAGTTTTAGGCTTTAATCTAATGGGTGATGGACTACGAGATGCACTTGATCCAAAAATGAAAAGTTAGTAAATAAGACAATAGCCTTCTACAAGTTAGAAGGTTTTTTTAGCTGCTTGGACCATTGGATATAAAAGGAACATTTTTACTACAAAAACGTTTTATAGTATAGAACAAGACGTGAGGGGCTTTCAAAAATAAGAGAAAACACCTTTTTGGAGCCATTAATTGAATTTTTTGTCACGTTATTTTAGACTTAATTTAAGTAGAAATCTTTTAGCTTAGTAGATTATTGCTTACCATAAAATCTTTCGACTGAAATACATATTTTAGGAGGGTGTTAGAATTGGGGATTAATTTACAAAAAGGACAAAGAGTTGATTTAACAAAGGGTAACGCAGGATTAAATAAAATTAAAGTTGGTTTAGGGTGGGACCCTGTAGGCCAAGAGAAAAGTGGCGGCTTTTTAGGTGGTTTATTTTCTAGCAGAAATAGTGGCAGTGGCAGAAGTATCGACTGTGATGCTTCGGTATTAATGTTACAAGATGATAAGGTTGTAGCGGGTGACGATGTTGTTTATTTCGGAAAATTAACAAGTAGCTGCGGTTCTGTTCGACATTCAGGTGATAATTTAACAGGTGATGGTGATGGTGATGATGAGGTAATTACAATTGAACTATCGTCTGTACCTTCGCAATATAACAAGCTTGTGTTTGTTGTAAACATTTATGATGCGGCAGGTCGCAATCAACACTTTGGTATGATTCATAATGCATATATTCGTGTGTATGATGACAGGACAGGAAGCGAACTAATTCGCTATAATTTAACTGATAATTATTCGAATTTAACGACGTTAGTATGTGGAGAAATTTACCGTCATAATAACGAATGGAAATTTGCTGCGGTTGGTACGGGAACAAATGACATAAAGCTTGGCGACGTTGTTCGAAGATATCAATAAATAATTGACTAAATAGGAGGAATAAAAATTATGGGCATTTCACTACAAAAAGGTCAAAAGGTAGATTTAACTAAAACAAATCCAGGATTAACGAATGTGGTTGTAGGTTTAGGCTGGGATACAAATAAATATGATGGTGGTCATGATTTTGACTTAGACTCCTCTGTGTTTTTACTTGCTGATACAGGTAAAGTTGCAGATCAAAATGATTTTATTTTTTATAACAACACTACAGGTGGCAATGGTTCAGTTGAGCATTCAGGCGATAATTTAACAGGTGTAGGCGAAGGTGACGATGAAGTGGTGAAAGTGGCATTAACTCAAGTACCTGCTCATGTTCAGCGACTAGCCTTCACAGTAACCATTCATGATGCAGAGTCTCGCAGTCAAAACTTCGGTATGGTGTCTAATGCCTATATTCGTATTATGAATGCTGCTTCCAACGAAGAAATTATTCGCTATGATTTAGGCGAGGACTTCAGTATTGAAACAGCTATTGTTGTAGGGGAATTATATCGTCATAACGGAGAATGGAAATTTAATGCGATTGGTGCAGGCTATCAAGGTGGCTTAGCTGCTTTATGTAATGATTATGGCTTAAGTGTAAACTAAAATTTCATCTTTGGACGGAAAGGGAGATTTTTGAATGGCTATACAATTAAGTAAAGGGCAACGCATTGATTTAACAAAGCAAGATCCAGGCTTAAATAGCATTGGCATTGGTTTAGGATGGGATGTAAAGCAATTTGATGGTGGACAAGACTTTGACCTGGATGCATCTGTATTTTTACTAGATGCTTCAGGTAAATGTCGTAATGAACAGGACTTTATTTTCTATAATAATCTAGCCAGCCCAGACCAGTCTGTTGTCCATACAGGAGATAATCGTACAGGTGCAGGGGATGGGGATGATGAAAAAATTCTTGTCAACTTAAAGCAAGTATCACCTCAAATAGAAAAAATTGTAGTGACAGTTACTATTTACGATGCCGAGGGACGTCATCAAAACTTCGGGCAAGTCTTAAATGCCTATGTACGATTGACGAACGAAGAGTCGGGATCAGAGGTATTGCGTTACGATTTAGGTGAAGATTTCAGTATTGAAACGGCTGTAGTATTTTGTGAGCTGTACCGACATAATGGTGAGTGGAAATTTGCTGCAGTAGGTTCAGGTTACCAGGGTGGACTAGCTGCTTTAATCAATGCATATGGCCTACAGTAACTATGGGACATAGGTGCATGGTGGAGGATCTGATGTGGATGTATTAAATGAGATATTAAATACATATGCACAGTTTTTAAACTAGCAGATGTAACAGGGGCTTATCATAATACACTGAAAATGTGTGTTAGTATATTGGGGCTACCATCCTTCGCATGAAATTTTCGTTATTATTTTAATAGCTGCATTCTTATTGACATTTGTTATTTACAAGTTGAAGAAGAAAATAGCAGTGTAAACAAGGCACTGTATTAGTCTGTATGGAACAGGCTGATACAGTGCTTTTTTCACAAAAGGCATAGTTACTGGGGAGAGGATTAGATGCAACATTTTGCAACAGAAGCAGAGATGATTTTTTATAAGAAGCCACAGCCGTTTACAAAATGGGAAACGGCGGATATTTTGTCATATGCCCTAGGTGCGACTTTGTATATGCCAGCTTCCATGCCTACGATTGTGAGCTTGATCCGATCACAAAAATATAAGGAACTCACATCACTTGTCATTGATTTGGAGGATGCAGTTGGAGATGCAGAGTTAGTAGATTGTGAAGCTAAGCTGATAGAGGATATTAGTGAATTATATGCACTCTATCAGCAAAAACAGCTATTACTTCAGGAGCTCCCTTTACTTTTTGTTCGTGTACGTCATGTTGAGCAATTTCAAAGGCTAACAACTGTTTTAGGGAAAAAGCAAGAAATATTAACTGGCTATGTCTTTCCAAAGTTTACAGCAGAACAGGGTGCCCGTTATTTCGAGTTGCTTGAACAAACCATTTTAGAAAATGATTTAATTTTATATGGTATGCCAATTTTAGAAAGTCGTGAGGTACTATATAAGGAATCTCGCATGGAAGCGTTATTAGACATTAAAGCGGTTCTACATCAATACAAAGCCCGTGTATTAAATGTACGAATTGGTGCTACCGATTTTTGTGGTATTTACGGAATTCGCAGGCGTATGGATTCTACCATTTATGATATTAGTGTCATACGAGATTGTATTGCAGATATTGTCAATATCTTAGGTCGTGAGGAAGATGGTTTTATTATTTCTGGGCCTGTGTGGGAGTATTTTAATAATCAGCGTGTATTAAAGCCCGCGCTTAGAGTGACACCATTTAGTGAGAAAGGCGCGCTTGATACAAGGAAAGCGTTATTAGACGATTGTTTAGATGGATTAATGAAAGAAGTTTTAATGGATAAACAAAATGGCATAGTGGGAAAAACAATTATTCATCCGAGCCATATCCGTGTTGTGCATGCCCTGTATGCTATTTCGTATGAGGAATACTTAGATGCGCTAAGTATTATAGAAAATAATGATGGACAAAAAGGTGTTATGAAAAGTCACTATGCTAATAAAATGAATGAAATTAAGCCACATATGAGATGGGCACAACGGATTTTAAAACAGGCTCATGTCTATGGTGTTTATCATGAATCTGTCGATTTTGCCTCACTTTTATTACAGTCTGAAATAGGTGGTAGTGTATATGCAACAACAAATGAGTAAATTAAGCATTTTACCGAATTATTCAATTGATATTGAAATTACCTACAATCCCCATAATTTTGCGCTAACCGATTTGTTTAGAATGGCGGCTCGGATTAATAAAAAGAGACAATTTTTGTTTGTAAGCACGGTACTAGGCAAACATTTGGCTGTCCGTCCACAAATCCCTTTACTGACAGGAACTCTTTTAGCAATGATGTATCAGCAGCATCTTACGGGACAAAAGGTAATGGCTTCGTCTGTCGTTAAAGCTTTAAAAGACGGAGCTAATTTGGATGAAGTACAAAAATCCATAGAAGGAACCCTAGAATTAACGGATGAAACATTGTTTATTGGCTTTGCTGAGACAGCAACAGCACTTGGACACGCAGTATTTAATGCCTTTCACTCGAATGCTATGTATATCCACACAACACGTGAAGTGTTACCCGATTTTGAGCCATTTGTTACGTTTGAAGAAGAACATTCACATGCGACAAGCCATAGAATTTATACGGAGGAACCAGAATTTTTACTGCAAACTAAGCGCATTGTGTTAATTGATGATGAGATTACTACTGGAAATACGGTCATTAATATTATTGAGACTTTAATACAGAAATTTCCTTTAGTGAGACAATATGCGGTACTATCTATTTTAGATTGGCGTTCCCAACAGCAGCAAACAATCTTTCAGCAATTAGAAGTACAATGGGGTATCTCTATAGAATTCATCTCCATTATGTGTGGGAATTTTAGCTGTTCAGGCATTCCAAGCTTAACCAGTACACAACCAAACTTACTAACACAGGTTGCACGAGATATGGACATTTGTCCGATTCAAGTATCTGTTGATCGCAAATTCTATCGTTCTGTTTCGGAGAATGGGTTAATAAATAAGTACCCCTATTTGCTAGCAACAGGGAGATTTATGCTCACGTCAAAACAGCATGTTGACCAAAAGCAAACGATACAAGCTATTGCTATGCAATTACAAGAGCTAAGAACAAATGGACCAGCGCTTGTTATTGGCTCGGGTGAGTTCATGTATGTTCCTATGCAAATTGCCTCTTATTTAGGAAATGATGTTTATTTTCAGTCAACTACTCGTAGTCCAATCTATTGTACGGATGATTCAGGATATACGATTAACGATAAAATAGCCTTTGAAAGTCCAGAAAATAACGGGGTCACTAATTTTTTATATAATCTTCAAAGCCAGTCTTACACGGAACTTTTTTTCATAGTGGAACGTATAGCAAGTAAAGAGGTAGTTGCTCGTGTGGTAAAGGCATTACAAGAAGCCACTAACGCCAAAGTATATGTAATTAGTATGCATGAATTGGAGGTAGAACGATGATATCGACTTTGCAGCCAGATAAAATGGGGAGTTATGCACCAGAGGACGTTATTTTTTTATTGCGTGATATTGGAAGTGCATTCCTTGAAATGGATAATGAGAAACGTGAACAACTCATTCAATCGGGTATACATTATTCGGAAATGCTGCCAGTGGAGAAGCAACCATCGGATACCTACATGAATCTTTTTTATAAAGCGCTAGATGTTCATGCAGAAAGAATAGCAATCGCCGTTGGAGTAGTGGCAGAGCAAATCGTTGAAAATAGAGGATTAGAAAATTTAATTCTTGTGAGTTTAGCTCGTGCAGGTACACCCATTGGTATTTTAATCAAACGGTATATAGCCATGCATTATCATGTGAATGTTCCACATTACTCCATTTCTATACTGCGAGGTCGTGGGTTTGATGAAGCGGCAATTCGTTATATTTTGACACAGCATCCTCTAGGAAGTCTGCAATTTATTGATGGTTGGACAGGAAAAGGGGCAATTACCAATGAATTAATTCAATCCTGCCAAAAGTTTAATTTACGATATCAAGAACAGTTAAGTGCCGATTTAGCTGTTTTGGCTGATCCTGGCCATTGTGCAGCTATTTATGGAACTCGTGAGGATTTTTTAATACCATCTGCTTGTTTAAATTCCACTGTATCTGGATTAGTAAGTAGAACGGTATTAAATTTGCAGTTTATGGATGCAAACGATTTTCATGGTGCAAAATACTACAAAGAATTAGAGGCAATAGATGTCTCCAATCTGTACATAGAGCGTATCGTCACATGTTTTGAACAAGTACAGAGTAAAATTGTGCAACAAATTCAAGAGCAAGAAATCTCTCCAATTACATGGGAGGGTATGAAGTCCGTGCAAATAATTCAACGAGATTTTGGTATTGATAATATACATTTCATTAAGCCAGGTGTTGGGGAAACGACAAGAGTTTTGCTGAGAAGGATACCTTGGAAGATTTTAATTAATCCACAGTACATGCATGAATTGAAACATATTTTATTATTAGCGCAGGAAAAAAATGTATTGATTGAAGAGTATTCGAATATGTCCTATGCATGTTGTGGTTTGATCAAAGAATTATAGAGGAGAATATGATGATATTATTTACATCTGATTTAGATAGAACCCTTATTTATTCTAAACGCATGATGGAGATGTTTCCGCCAGCTACAGAGACAATCGTCGTTGAACACAAGGACGAAACAGCAATGAGTATGATGACACAGGCAACAGCACCCCTATTGCAACAGGTACACCAACATACTTTATTTGTACCTGTTACGACAAGAGCTTTACATCAATATAAAAGAATCCATTTTATTCATGATTTATGCCCTGCTTTTGCAATTACAAGCAATGGGGGTACAATAGTAGAAAAGGGTCAGCCATATGAAAAATGGACACAAACATTATCTAGACGTATTGAAGATTCCTCGATCCCTCGTATGGATATGCTAAAGCTTTTTCAGACAATTAAATCTGATACATGGCTACAACGATCTCTGTATATAGATGAGCTTTTTTATGTACATCATGTAGATATTGATATTTTACCATACGATGAATTACAAGCGATGATTCAAGAGTTTGATATGCATGGTTGGCATGTTCTGCTACAAGGAAAAAAATTGTATTTTATGCCCAAGGTGCTGACAAAGGAAGCGGCTATAGAATATATAAAAGAGTTCTGTACATACGATGTGCATATAGCAGCAGGTGATTCTATTATGGATTATGGCATGCTTGCAATGGCTGATTTAGGTTTTACACCAAATCATGGAGACTTAAAGGATAAACAGCCAAAATTTTTACAAAATACAACTTACTCGCCTCACAATGGTGAAGCATTTACAAAGAATTTATTGGAAACAGTTTTACAGATGGCATCACAACAAACGATCGTATAGATGTTCAAATATTTTTGTTGTCATTAGGTGAGACGTCCTATGACAAATGAATGCTTTAGCATAGGCTGAGGATGATTTTTAGGAGGTGCGTTTGTATGCAAACAATCACAATTAAATCAGTGTTGGAGCGTCATCCTGATGATTGGCTACAGGCGTTTCAAGATTCACCAAAGGATCGTGCATTTTATGAAACAACAGAGCAGCAAGTGAGCTTTAGTAGAATTGCTGTTCGTGTATTGGGCGTACCAATCGAAGAAGATGATTATTTCAATTCGTTATTTACATTGTCACAGAACACTAACATCCATATTTTAAGTGAAGAATTAAATAAACATATTGAACCAAAAGACTTTCAGGCAATACAAACAATCCTTTCGCAGCATCAACAAACTCCACAAGGTCTATCTATTAATCGTTTAGTGGCAATGATGTATGGTTATCAATTAATTCCTAAGCATGATGACAGTGTAATGAATCGCCATTTACAGTTAGCAACCATTAAAGTAGTAGAGCTCTTTCAAAAACAGCAATCGTTAGGTTTGCTAGCAAATGACTTTCGCCGTTTTTTAATTGATATGGTGAAATGGCTAAAAAACCATTGGATTCTATGGACAAAATCCATGAAACCAACAGATGATTTTCCTAAAGTAGTTTGGTATGGGGAAGCAACTCTAAGTCAGCGCTATTTCTTATTGTTATTAATGGAGCTCGGTTGTGATGTGTTAATTTTTCATCCAGCTAAAATAGATGAATTTGCTGAGATTGATCCTAATGATACTTTCTCTATCACATATGCGTACGCCAATCAAACAACTTTACAGCCATTTCCTGATAAGTTGCGTGACCGGCAGGCAACGGTTGGATATCGATCTAGTCAGCATTTTGAGCAATTAATGCATGATCAGCAATCAGGTGTCTATAAGCCTTGGCAGTTTAAAGATTTTATGCCACGCTCCTTAACATTACGGATGACATATGATGATATTTTTATTTATGCAAAAGAGAAAGCTTTGGTTCGACCACAGTTTGAAGTAATTGGGGATGAGATTGTCATTCCAGTCATATTTGCCAAAATTAGTGGGGTTTCGAGCAGACGGGAAGAATACTGGTATTATATGCATCAGTTATTAGCAAATCCGCAAACTGTTTTTGTCCAGAAATTCCCCTATGCACCAACGAGTAGAGCAAATTTTCACTTTCACTATAAGCATTGCCTAGTAAATGGAGAACTATCAGTAGAGCGTATTATGCAAAGTGATTGGTGGCAATACGGTGAGTTAACATTGGAGCTACAGCGTGCGATTGCACACACGATAAAAACTTCTTGTGAGCAGCCCATGTTGAAACAGCAGCCAAATGAGACCTTATATGATTTGCAGTTATTTTTATTTAAACAAATGTCGATGATTCCACTGGAGATCCTAAGATTACTACAAAGCTTTGACTATTCCCAAGAGGTACCGAAGCTGGTATTATATCAAGCACCTCAACAACCAGCTTTATCACGTGAAGATATAGCATTATTGGCCTTTTTAAATCGATTTGGTGTGGATATTGTTTTTTATAATCCGACAGGACAACTAGATTTAGAAAAGCATTTGCAAGAGGATAGTTATGATGTACACCGTTTAGAGCATATGCTGTTTGACTTGCACTATGAAGAACCAAAGCCACAGAAAACTGCACCCGACAAAATCATAAAAAAAATCTTTAATCGTTTTTTCTGATGATAGGAAGGAGGCGGCACGAATGTCGAATAACTCGTTGACGCTGAAGCAGCTGACACTGGAAACAGCAGAAGCCTTCAAAGAACAGTTAAAGGATCATGCAGAGGTACGGCAAATTGCCAATCAAATCAATATAAAAAATCAGATAGAGCTATTAGCTTTGGGAAAAGAGCCGTCTACAAAATTAGCTACTTTTGCAGATCAAATTGTAGCCATCATCACCCAGTCAACAACTTTCGAATCAAATGAATTATTTAAGCAGCTTGAAGCCCTTATGCAGACATTCGACAAACAAGATTTTACAGAGCAAAAGGGCTTTTTTAAAAAGCTGTTTGCACGTAAGACCAAAAATGATGGCGATTTATTTACGAAATATAATGGACTGGGGAGAGATATTGAGAAAATCCATTATCAATTTGTACTGATGGAAGAGGAATTAGCGAAGGATAACCGAGTACTTGCACGCTTATATCAAGAAGACCTCATGTACTATCTTGAGCTAGAAAAGTATATCGTAGCAACTGACATGAAGCTTCATGAGGTCCAAACAACATTGATTCCGATGTATGAAAAACAGAGTGAAGCAGGAAATCAGCTGGCAAAAATGGAGCTAAATCGTTTGCAAGGTATTGCAGAGATGCTCCAGCAAAAAATAGATGACTTAGAAAAATCGCGTATGGTGGCTATTATCACAGCCCCTCAAATCGATATGCTACGTAATGGTAACAGTGAATTGATAGAACAAATTAATGGGGCTTTTGTTAAAACCATTCCTGTTTTTAAAATGGGTTTGATGAATGCAGTTAATGAAAGACGTCAACAATTACAAAGTCAATCAGCCTCTGCCTTTGAAGATCGTATGAGGCAATTTGGGGGAGCTAGCAAGGAAGCGGTGCAATTAAGTACTGCCATGGCTCAACAATCCAGCACTACCAAGACTCTTGAAGAAATGTGGGATACTATTGTATCAGGCATTGCCAATTATCAGCATTTACGTGCTGAACAAACGGTCAAACGCCAACAAGCAGAGCAACAATTGCTAACATTGCGTTCTTAGCTCCTTTCCTCTAAGTAGATTACTACTTGGAGGTTTTTTGTATAAAAAAAGCCGACAGACTTATCTTATTCAATGGGTGATCAAAATCCCCCTGAATCAAGGTAATCTGTCGCCAAAATGTTAGCTATATGAATTCTTCTTCAAATTCTACATTGATTTCATGTCCATGATAGCTTTGGTAAGAAACAATAAGTGTATCAAGATGTTCTAAGTTTTCCTCATAATCTAAAATACGCGATAAAATATAGAGTAGGTGATAGCTAGAAAACTCCGTATCGCCTTCTTCACGAGCAAAGTTGATTTGCTTGATGAAAATTTCCATCAGCTCATTACGTTGGACATAGTCAATGCTTTTACTCCACTCCGAATGCTCAGGCTTTAGCTTCCCTGTATATTTTAAGAGCAATTGCTCATGGTACGTTAGCAAGGAATCAAGTCTCTCCTGAATCATTAAATGAAATTGGGTAGGGAGCTGAGCTAATTCATTTTCGTGATTATGCAAACGCTGTAGCAATTCCAAGCTTTTCTTGGAAGTTAAAATCATTTGACGATAGACTACTAGTTTGCGAGCTTTGACATATTTTTTATTTTTAAAGTAATTACGCTCTTCCTTATATAAATCATACAGCGTATCCACTCGTAGCATACGGTTTTTAAACTTACTTAATGCTGTTTTTGTGGATGTATGCTCAGAAGCTTGCCGTACAGCCAGTCGTGTCCAACGAATAATATCATCTTGTAAAATATAAATTTTGCGAAATAGTTTTACCTCGTATTTAGGTGGTAAGAACACAAGATTTACGACAAATGCTGCTAATACCCCAACTAATATCGTAACAAAGCGTATCAAACCAAATGTTAAAAAGTCATCCCCTTGAAATTCCATAATAGCTACAACTGATACCAACGCTAGCGAAAGTGATTTTTCGAGTCTAAACTTTAACATTAAACCGATAGCTATTATGACAGCTATACCAATGGCAACGACATGGTGGCCAAAAAGTAAGCCAAAAATGACGGCAATTGTCGCACCTATAATATTCGCTTGTACTTGCTCCACAATGGTTTGGTAAGAACGATAAATAGAAGGCTGAATAGCAAAAATAGCTGCAATTCCAGCAAAAACAGGTGAA